>NZ_JBQKIK010000005.1:0-163179 GCF_052117805.1 Bilifractor sp. LCP21S3_F8
GCATAGCATTTGATATTTTACCCCATAAAAGCACGTTTAGATTGGATAGGGGTTTTTTGCGCTTTTTTAATGGGGCTTGGCCCCACAACTTATTAGGCTATACAGTAAAATTCCGATTGTCTATCAGAGCTGCGGACCTGCGGAAACCAGAGCCTTACCCGCTTCATTGCCCTCATATTTTGCAAAGTTCTTGATGAATCTTGCTGCAAGATCCTTTGCCTTCTCATCCCAATCAGATGCAGAAGCATAGGTATCGCGAGGATCAAGAATGCTGCTGTCAACACCCGGAAGCTCTGTCGGTACCTCAAAATCGAAGTACGGGATCTTCTTTGTCGGTGCCTTCAGAACATCCCCGTTCAGGATGGCATCGATGATACCACGGGTATCCTTGATAGAGATACGTTTTCCGGTTCCGTTCCATCCGGTATTCACGAGATAAGCCTTTGCTCCGCTCTGCTCCATTCTCTTGACCAGTTCCTCTGCATATTTGGTCGGATGCAGCTCAAGGAATGCCTGTCCGAAGCACGCAGAGAAGGTCGGTGTCGGCTCAGTGATTCCACGCTCGGTTCCTGCAAGCTTTGCAGTGAATCCGGACAGGAAATAATATTTTGTCTGTTCCGGTGTCAGAATAGATACCGGCGGAAGAACTCCGAATGCATCGGCAGAAAGGAAGATGACATTCTGTGCTGCCGGGCCGTGAGAGATCGGCTTTACAATCTTCTCAATGTGATCGATCGGATAGGACACACGGGTGTTCTCTGTGACGCTCTTGTCCGTGAAATCAATCTTTCCGTTCTTGTCTACCGTTACGTTCTCAAGAAGAGCATCTCTTCTGATTGCGTTATAGATATCCGGCTCAGAATCCTTGTCCAGGTTGATAACCTTTGCGTAGCATCCGCCCTCATAGTTGAATACTCCGTTGTCGTCCCAGCCGTGCTCATCATCACCGATCAGCAGACGCTTCGGATCAGTGGAAAGTGTGGTCTTGCCGGTTCCGGACAGGCCGAAGAATACAGCTGTGTTCTTGCCGTTCAGATCTGTGTTTGCGGAGCAGTGCATGGATGCGATGCCCCTCAGCGGCATGAAGTAGTTCATCATAGAGAACATACCCTTCTTCATCTCTCCGCCGTACCAGGTATTGATAATAACCTGCTCCTTGGAGGTTACGTTGAAGACAACGGCTGTCTCGGAGTTCAGGCCAAGCTCTTTGTAATTCTCAACTTTTGCCTTGGATGCGTTGTAGACAACGAAATCCGGCTCAAAGTTTGCCTCTTCCTCGGCATTCGGCTTGATGAACATATTTCTTACGAAATGTGCCTGCCATGCAACTTCCATGATGAAACGGACAGCCATTCTGGTGTCCTTATTTGCGCCGCAGAAACCATCAACGACATAGAGCTTCTTGTTGGAGAGCTCCTTCTTCGCGATTTCCTTAACCGCCTTCCATGCCTCAAGAGAAGCCGGATGATTGTCATTCTTGTACTCGTCGGATGTCCACCATACGGTGTCCTTCGAGTTCTCATCCATAACGATGAATTTATCTTTAGGAGAACGTCCGGTGTAGATACCGGTCATAACATTAACCGCGCCGAGCTCTGTAACCTGACCTCTGTCATATCCGGTGAGTTCCGGCTTTGTCTCCTCCTCAAACAGCTTCTCATAGGATGGATTGTATACGATTTCTGTTGTTCCGGTAATGCCGTACTTTGTTAAATCTACGTTAGCCATTGAATTGCTTCCTCCTTTTACAGAAATACTCATGAATCACCCGGTATCTGGAAGTCATTCCCGTGTTTCCCGCATCTTCCGCGTCTTCAGCAGAGCGGAACGATAAACAGCTTCTCCGATATCTGTGTGATCAAATATAACTGCGTAATCTTCTACGGAAATCATTTTACATGATTCCTGCCTTAATGTCACCAACATTCGTTAAAACTGTGGATTTCGACAAAAATTTGTCAATTGTATCCTGAAAAATACATTTTTTCACAATGAATGCCTGCCGATTGCTAAAATACAAGCCGCACAGTAGTCCTGAAGCTGAACAGCTTTGTTCATTGAACTTCCGCCTTCGAGAAAACCTCTTTTCCTTCATATTCATTCAGGAAGGAATCGGGCTTCCGGACAGATCCTGTCCCCTCAGGATGATCTTCGGTCCGCCGGTATGCTCTACATATTCCTTTGTCACTACAACCTCACTGATATTGTCATCCTTTGGAATCTCATACATGATATCCAGCATAAAATCCTCTATAATTGCCCGAAGCGCACGGGCACCTGTATCTTTATCAAGGGCCTTTTTTGCAATGGAATGCAGCGCACCGTCGTCAAAGACAAGCTTCACCCCGTCAAGCGCAAGAAGCTTCTCATATTGCTTCAATATCGCGTTTCTGGGCTCGCGAAGAATCTTAACGAGCATATCCTCGGTGAGGCTCTCGAGAGAAAAAATAATCGGAAGCCTTCCGAGGAACTCCGGAATCATTCCGAAGGCCCGGAGATCTTCATTCGTTACCTTCTGCAGAATATCGGGGTCCTCTTGGTACCGGTCCTTCAGTTCTGCCTGGAATCCCATGGACGATGTGCGGTTCAGACGCTCCCGTATCACATCCTCGAGGTCCGGAAAGGCGCCGCCGCAGATAAAGAGAATGTTCTTCGTGTTCACCGTCTCAAGAGGAACCATGGCGTTCTTGCTTGTGGCCCCTACCGGAACCTCTACCTCACTTCCCTCAAGAAGCTTCAGAAGGCCCTGCTGAACTGCCTCGCCGCTCACATCTCTCTGACTGGTATTTTTCTTTTTGGCAATTTTGTCGATCTCATCGATGAAAATGATGCCGTGCTCAGCGCGGTCCACATCATTGTCTGCCGCCGCGAGAAGCTTCGACACAACGCTTTCGATATCATCTCCGATATATCCGGCCTCTGTCAGACTCGTGGCATCCGTAATGGCCAGGGGCACATCCAGCAGTTTTGCCAGCGTCTGAACCAGATACGTCTTTCCGGACCCGGTCGGACCGATCATCAGCATGTTTGATTTCTCGATCTCTGTCCCGTCTTTCATCTGCTCCGGAGTCTGAAGAATTCTCTTGTAGTGGTTATACACTGCAACAGACATCACCTTCTTCGCATGCTCCTGACCGATGACATATTCGTCCAGTTTTGCCTTGATGATATGCGGTCTCGGCACATCCTGCATTGTGAGCTTCTTTCTTGGAGTCTTCTGTTTTTCCTTCTTTTTATGGTCGCGGGCAGGCATGCCGAAACCAAGTCCGGACAAATCGATCATGCCGACGTTAGGCGGAAGTTTGCTCAGCATCTCATTCATTCCGGGATTCTGTATTGCCTCGAATCCCTTCTGCATGCAGTCCGTACAGATGTACATCCCGCCGGGCAGTTCGATCTGCTTCCCCGTGCTGCTTTCCGGACGATGACACATCATGCAGTAATGCCCGCTGTGACGCTTTTCTTCATCGTCCGTATCCTCTTCCCGCGTCTTCCATGTTCCGGCAGAAACGGATGAATTTTTTCCGTCCCCATTTACCTCGTCCGGAGTTTTTTCGTTCTGGTCCTTATCAGCCGCATCCCCTTCGTCCGCATTCTTCTCCCCGGAATCCGGCACTTCCCGAAAATCTCCGTCAATAATATCCTTATCGTCAATCATAATTATCCTCTCAGTATCCGAAAATTTGTCCAAAGATATCTCCGCTGTTGCCGTTTCCGCCCGGCTCTGTTCCCGGCATACCCGAAGAATTGTTATCCTGTCCCTGGTCCTGCGAATCCGGATTCTGAATGCTGCTGATCGCATCACTTGTTCCCAGCGTCACCTTCACCGTCTGTTCCTTGTAGGAGCTCCCGCTCGCGCGCTGTATCACAACCGGAACTTCTTCACCCGAAGAATAATACTTCAGACGGTTTTCCAATTTGGAATATGAAGCAACACTCTTGCCGTCAAATTTGGTAATCACATCGCCCTTCCGGATTCCCGCCTGATCCGCAGGTCCTCCGGATACCACAGAGGTAACACAGACGCCCTCCGGCATGTTATAGATCTGTGAGTACTCGCTCGTGACATCTGCGCATGTGATTCCCAGATACCCCCTCTCATCGTCATCCAGCCGTGTTCTGGTATTCTCATTCATGAGATCCTCCAGAATCGGTTCCGCCTTTGCCATGGGAATTGCAAAGCCCACATTATCGACAGAAGCCTGTGAGCCATTACCACTTCGCTTTGCTTCATTGATGCCGACCAGCTCTCCCTTCATATTCAGGAGCGCCCCTCCTGAATTTCCGGAGTTGATGGCGGCATCTGTCTGAATCAGACCGTCTGAATTAAATGTATTTGTGCCATCAGACAGCTGAAGCGACCGGTTAAGCGCACTGACATATCCGCTTGTCACCGACTGGCCGTATCCGAGCGCATTTCCGATAGCCACCACCTGCTGACCCAGAACAAGTTTATCAGAATCCCCGACGGTTGCCACACGGATCTGACCCATTGTATCATCCGAGATATCCGAGAGTTTTACCGCAACCACTGCAAGATCATGATCCTCGTCAAATCCCTTGATCTGTGCGGAAATAACCGACTCATCCACAAATCCCACGGATACCTGCGTCGCGCCTTCTATCACATGATTATTTGTAGCGATCAGAAGCTCTGAATCATTTTCTCCGATAATAACGCCAGTTCCGGCTCCCTGAACCTGATATTTCTGTGTGCCTCCGAAAAAGCTCTGCATTTCTTCTACGGACATGGTAGAAATCGTCACCAGCGACGGCATAGCGGCCGATGCGACCTCTGCGACCGTCATCTCCTGATCCTTGCCTGTAGACGCAATATCCGGCGTAAGCGCTGTCCCGGAAGAAGCCGTGACCTTTTCCGTCTCATCCGAAGCATCCTTGCCGGAATGGTTCGGGGTATCTGTGTTTTCTCCTGCCGATGCCGATGAATAGACAGGGTGGATCCGGTTTCCGACATAATTAACGCCGTAGGCAACCAGCCCCGCGATCAGGCCGAACACCACTGCCATGGCTGCCACGGTTGCCCAATGTCTGCCACTGCGTCGCGGTCGTTTCACCCGGTGATCCTGGTCAAGATTTTTCCGTCCTTTCCGGTCCCTTCGACTGCTGCCAGCCGAATAATCAGAATAGTCATTTCTGCCCCGGCCGGACCAGGGATCTCTCCTGCCCTCCTCCTGATGAGCATCGGCATCTTCTTCCCCTCTATGCTGTTCTCCCTGTCCTTCTCCGTTTCCGGTATGGTCACTGTATCTCCAGTAATTCCCATCACTTCCGCCGGACCAGGGATTATTTCCTGTCTGCTCCGATCCACCCTGCCGGAGTTTCGGATTCACCCAGCTGTAGGTCGTCTTCGCTTCTGCATCCCGATTTCCGCTCTTTTCCTTTTGAGACGAATCTGGTGTTCCACTGTCTTCTCCCGATGACGCACCTGATGCTCCACTGTCTTCTCCCGATGACGCACCTGATGCTCCACTGTCTTCTCCCGATGACACATCCGGCGCTCCGATGTCTTCGCTCGGTGACGATTCCGGTGTTCCAGTATTCTCTTCCGATGACGAAACGGAATTTCTGTCTTTGTGTATATCACTCATAAGCAAGCTCCTCCGTTCTCAACGCCAGTATAGCGTGAAAGCCCATTGATATACGTATTTTACCCGTTATTTGTGTAAAATATGTGAAAACAGCAATCTAAACTGCGGTAATCCTCTGCGCAGCGAACACATACCGGACAGCCCTACTGATGTAGGAAATATGTGTGAGGCAATCATCTGCGTGTCGCATCAGCATAGCTTATTTACATGGTCTGCCCTCCACTTTATGCCATATCGGCACAGATAAAACCCGCCGCATGTGCAGAGAATGCCCCGGCAGCCGTTTCCATATGGCTTTCCGGGGCATTCTTGTCACCTTCCATTATCCTCTTATATCCGTTTCTCATGCCAACGCCCGGCAGCATACCGTGCCATCGGCAGGCACCTTTACCTCTCCCGGAGAGGAACAGCCTCCGTTTCCTCCGAAAATACCTTCGCGACCTCATCCAGGGCTTCTTTCTCATCGCAGCCTTTGCAGCAAAGCACAACCTCGTCTCCATCCTGCAGACCTGCCGCAAGCAGACTGAGTACACTTCTGGCATTTGCTGTGGAAAGACCCCCGTTGTATTCTAGAAGAATCTCGGATTGAAAACGGAGCGCCGTCTCGCTGATCCTGCCGGCGGGTCTAAGATGCAGCCCGTTTTTTCCTTTTATCACCATTGTTCTGCTGACCATTTCCGTTTCCTGCTGCACATGTCTGCCGGGCATTTTCGGGTTGCTTTTCTCATGCACTCACTGCTCACGCATATTCGCACTTCCGTGCCGCTTGCGCGTCACTTCATGCTCATACCTGTTGCCTTCGAAATCGCATACAGTCTCTTACACACGCTTCGCGGCAGGCGGCCTGTCTGCGTTTTCGAAGAGCTGTTCAGTTATGACACGGTATAAGCTACGAATTGGTTCCGCCTTTATCACTCCCGGACGAGGAGCTTGCTGTCGCCTTTTCCTTCAGGTGTACCGGTATCGAAACCGCATCATCCAGCGATACTCCCGTTGGAAGCGCAAACGATACATTTACGGTATAATCGCCCGTGTCCTTGCCCTTGAGGTCGATGGAAGCCTTGATGTCTGCCGTCTTCAGATCATCGATCACGGATCCCGCTCCGTTCAGCCGCACCTGTATGCTGGTCTGGTCATAGGAGATCGTCAGATCCGGATCCAGGTTGTTTGTAGCTATATCATCCACATCCAGCTTGAATTCCTTGGTTTCATCCGAAAGGATCGTAACGGTTACCGTGACCGTCCCTGCCGTGCTCGATGCCAGCCGCAGACCGTCCGGAAGCACGTCACTGAGTTCAACTTCCGCTGTAACATCCGAGGAGGCGTCTGAGACAGACACATAACCCTCCGGAATCGTGATAATATTCCCGTTTGCCGCAAGCTGGCTCAGTGCGTCGTCTGTTCCAACCACGGTAATTGTCTCCGGTGTCGTGCTCACAGCCGTTACGTTATATCCCTCGGCCGGTTCTCCGGAGTACTCAACCTTCATCCCGACACCGGATTGCTTCTTCCACAAATCTACATATACCGAAACATCCGGCACACCGCCATCGAACGTCAAATCATCCTGAACTGTCTCCTGCGACAGCACTTCGCCGTTCTTGTCCATAATTTCGAGCTCTGCCTTTCGGTTTCCGTCCTGCGTCATGCCTGTGACATCGATCTTGGCGACCACGCTGTCAATCTCATTGATGATGGATTCCGGTCCGTTAATCACTATTTTCTCCGGATTCGGAGTCGCGATTCCCACCTCGTAGCTGGATCCCGGAACCGAACTTCCTGTGTCCACACTCACAGCGAATTCCTTGCTCGCGACATCTTCAATCGTAATCGGTATTGCTGTTCTGGACAGTGTCACATTTGAAGCCGATATACCGGGAACCGTGACCGATAATGGAACCATGACAGGATCGCGGTCTAGATCAACAATCTGCGTCAGATCGGCTGTAACAGTGATATTGTCCGCGGAGATTTTCTTCAGCTCCGACCGGTTTCCCTTCACGTATACGGTAACTGTCTTGTACTGATCCTCGATCATGTAGATCTGTTTTCCGTTTGAGATGTACGATTCATTCGCCACCGTAATGTGAACACTGTAAGACTCTGTCTCCACAGGATCATTGATGTCCACTACCGAGTACCAGATGACAATCGCTATCAGTAATGCCAGCAGCTTGTATCCGATATTGGAACGCAGACTAGCTAGGATTCTTCGTATCACGGTTTCTGCGTCCCCCTTTCAGTATGCGGATTTTATCATTGTACAGCACCTGGACATCCTGCAGAACCTCTCGCAGCTGGCTCGGAGAAATCGCCGTGTGAAGCCGTCCATTCATGGCGTAGGATACGCTCCCGGTCTCCTCCGACACAATGATCGTCAGAGAATCTGTGATCTCGCTGATACCGACACCGGCGCGGTGTCTGGTACCGAGTTTTTTGCTCAGCTCCATATTGTCAGAGAGCGGCAGATAGCAGGTAGCTGCCGCAATCCGGTCATTCTGAATAATAACCGCGCCGTCATGAAGCGGGGTGTTATGTTCGAAAATATTAATCAACAGCTGACCGGATACAATAGCGTCCAGACGAATACCGGTGCTGATATACTCATCCAGCAGCGTCTCCTTCTCGATAACGATCAGGGCGCCTGTCTTCACATCACCCATTTCAAAGCAGGCCCTGACCAGCTCGTTTATCGTGTGGTTACTGAATCGCTTATTGTCCTCACCGGTTTTGCTGATGGAAAAAAAGGAGCGCAGTACGTTGCTGTGTCCCATCTGCTCAAGCACTTTTCGAAGCTCCGGCTGAAAGATGATGACGATTGCCGTAAAAGCGACAACGCTCAGATTGCCGAGAAGCCAGACGATCACTTCCATATGCAGAATGTTCGCGACAATGACAAACGCTCCGATAAACAGAATTCCCTTCAGCAGAGTGTACGCACGGGTGTTCCTCATCCAGATGATCAGCCGGTAGATCAGAAAAGCCAGAAGCAGAATCTGGATAATATCAATGACCTGAATTGTCTTTGGCGGCTTCAGCCATGAAAGGATGTAATACTGAAACCTGCTCAGAAAAGCATTCATATGTTTCTCCTTCTACTCTGACTTAAGCCGTATAACGCAAGAAGCAATCCTCAGCCTGTACAGTCCGTGGCAGAAACCAGCGTTTGGACTTGTACACCAATATGGCACATCCGTTTACTTTCTGATGATCCTGGTCTGGCCCATATCCTCATCCCGGGCATTTGCTTCATCTCCGGTTTTTGCTTCATCCCCGCTCTCAGGAAAAACCGGATCCAGTCGGATCGTCTCTCCCCCAATGCCCGAATTGCTGTCCTTATGAGCATCTGTACGTGTCTGACGGCCCTCACTGTCTATGGTAAGGTTTATGGTTCTCATCTTCTCATCATTGTCTGTGTGCCGGGCAGCAGCAGATGAAGAACCGTCAAGGCCATTTTCCCGGCCGTTTTGGTTTGTATTCAGAGACTTCAGGGATTCCTCCAGTCTGGACTGAAGATTGATTCCCTCAAATTTCTTCTCATAGATATTGTTCTCCCGGGTGACAAAACGCTTCTCATCCGCGTCTGCCTCCACCTCTTCCGTTTCGTCCTCTTCCTCTTCGAGATTATATCTCGGTCTGCGCTTTGGAGTCACCTTTACATAATAATAGTTGTTGTCGTCCTCAAACTGAAGGAACTCCGTGTGAGAATAGTCCGCATTATAGCAGAAAAACTCAAAGATAAATGCGACGGCAACTGAGAGCGCGGTTTCGATCACAGTCATCACAAGATTTATCTTCACATTCAGAATGCTGGCACCGGCAATCATCAGACCGATATATATAATCGCGCTGACAATGATGCTGATCTCCCACGCATGGCTGCTGACCAGCTCCCGGATACAGGTAACAATCAAAAATACCACTACGAATGTCACAAGCATGAGAATCGTCTTCGAATTCATCATCGCGCCGGGTATTGCCTGAACAATGTCAATCATACTGGCACCTTTTGTATTCGCGACCGCTTCGACGGTATCCGGAAGACCGTTTACAAAGGACCAGGAGAGCACACTGAAGATCAGCGTGATTGCCGACACCGGACCCCTCATAAGCCCCAGCACAACAGGAACCGTCATCGGCATGTGCAGAGCTCCCGCCACCGGCGTAAGAATAATCGCCAGCGCATCCTTCGGAACAAAGCGGAAGTACAGAAGCAGCATCAGCAGATACAGAACAACCGCGAATGCGCCGACTCCGACATTCAGCCCAAAGCTGTTCGCGACAATCAGCACGGTACCGATAAAGACGATCCCGTTAATCGGAAGGATCGCGCAGATGACAGACAAAATGATGATCACGAGCAGATTGTTTAACTGACTCATATAACCGATCTTGTCATTCAGAGTAATAAACGTGATCACCGCCAGCGCAAACCGGAAAAGCGGACGTATATATACGTCATAATCCGTATAAAAACGGATCAGTCTCTCTCTTAATTCAAGCAACTCGTTCATTCTTCCTCTTCCTCCTGCTTTTCCCCTTCGCCGCTTTCCTCGTGATATCCCCGCCGGTACATGCGTCCCAGCCTTGCGAGTGCGCGCTCATATTCTTCCATGTCGCTCTGCATCCGAACATAACGGATCCGCGCCAGTATATACGCAATGACAGAATAGATACCTACGAAAATAACGTAGCTCACAATCAGCACCGCAACAACAGGCCGGATATCCGCGGCATTCAGCCGGGAAAAGAAGGTATCCATATTGGCCAGCATCAGTACGCCGAGCAGCAGAATATACGCAATGGTGCTCAGCAGCAGATTTCGGATCAGCGCAAAAGCCGTATAATCTCTCTGATAATACCGGCTTATCCGGAAAGACCCGTCCGCGTGTTTCTTCTCAAATCTCGCCAGACCGATCATCAGGTACAGTCTTTTCTTGTCAATCATTTTCCTGTCCTTTTACTACAAAATTGGGCGCCCCGCTTTCGGGGCATAACGGTATAAAAAAACATCAGTTTATTTTATCATACTTCCGGAGCCATTGAAAGTGTGTGTTCTGGCGCCTGCTTTCCCCTACAGCCCGTCTGAATCAGTCATACACTTTGACCCGGCGCTATGGATACGCAGGCAAACCATATCCTGCATGCCCCGGCTTCCGCTGCCGTCTCCGCAAGCGCATCCAGCGTTGCCCCTGTGGTATAGATGTCGTCAACCAGAAGCACCCTCTCCGGCAGGCTTACACCATCCCTCGCCGCAAACGCACCTGAAAGGTTTTTTCTTCTCATCGAAGGAGTAAGCCCTTTCTGCGGCCGGGTGTTTTTTCTCCGGTATATTTCATTCGTCGCACAGGGAATTCCCAGTTTCTCCGAAAGATGCCGGCCAACCTCTTCCGCTTGATTGTATCCCCGTTTCCGGTACCTGTCCAGATGGATCGGAACAGGAAGAATCAGCTCCGGCTTCCACTCTTTCAGATGTATGCCGCCGTGTTTCCAGATCGCGGTCGCATAAAACCCGGCATATTCTGCCCGGTTTCCGTACTTAAAACGGGTGATCGAATCCTGCACCATCCCCCGATACGTAAAGGGTGCAAAGCCCTGAATAAAGCGATGCTCTCTTCTCCGGCAATTATCACAGTATTCCGCGGTATCAGACTCCAGCGGTCTTCCGCACTTCATGCAGACCGGTCCTGTGATAAAGTTCAGAATGCCCGCGCATTTCCGGCACAGATATGGTTCTCCGGCAGACAGCAGACGATCGCAAAACGGACAGCGGCGCGGATAAAGCAATCCGGCAATTTTCCGCGCGCGCAGCATTCCGTCCCGCCGTATGACCTGCTTACTCTGCAGGAATCCATCTTCCAATATCCTGTCCGGACTTTTTCGCAAGACTCTCCCTCCTGTCCGCGCCGATTTCCGCCGCGTATAACATCTGTGCTCCGCTGCCTTCCGGTGAAACTTCCGGTGAAACAATTCTCATATGCTGCGCAATCCTTGCTTTCCACGTAGTACATCTGGGTTCCGATGCCTTATGGTGAAACGCATTCATAGCGTCCGATGCCGCAGGCTTGACCATCCTGCCGCCCGTCCCTGCCACCGGAAATCCACCTCAGATCTCCTGCCGTTTCAGCTCGATGATCCGTTCCGCCAATGACGTGTAGCGGTTTTCCTCGGTTGCATTTTCAATCATCGCCTGGAACACCTGTCGGCTTCCTGTCAGAACCACACATTTTCTGGCCCTTGTCACAGCAGTATAGAGGAGGTTCCGTGTCTGCAGCATATGCGGAACTCCGAGAAGAGGAATGACTACGGCAGGGTATTCGCTTCCCTGTGCTTTGTGAACCGTCGTAGCATATGCCAGCTCCAGTTCATCCAGCTGACGGAAGGTATAATCCACAGTCTTTCCCTCTTCATATTCAACCGTAAGCAGCTCGTTCGGCGCATCAATTCTCCGGATGATGCCCATATCACCGTTGAACACCCCGAGGCCCCGCTGCGCGACGATTCCGTATTTTCCCCTCAGCTGCCATTCCAGCTGATAATCGTTCCGGATCTGCATGACCTTGTCTCCCTCCCGGAAAATTCCCCGGGAGGTTTCTCTCTCCTGCTTGGCAGGAGACGGCGGGTTCAGATAAGTCTGCAGAATCCGGTTGAGACTCTCGACGCCAAGCGCTCCCTTTCGTGTCGGTGTCAGGACTTGTATCTCCGAAGAATCCGCCTTTACATACTTAGGGAGCTTTTCCTGCACCAGAGCGAGCACAACTCTCTGTACCACCCGCACATCCTCCCGTTCAAGGAAAAAGAAATCCCTGCTCCGATTATCCGTGCGAACGGGAAGCCCGGCATGGATCCGGTGTGCATTGACCACGATATCGCTTTCCTGCGCCTGCCGGAAAATCCTGGTAAGCATAACAACCGGAAAGCATCCGGACCGTATGATGTCCCTGAGCACACTGCCCGGTCCGACGCTCGGAAGCTGGTTCTGGTCACCCACCAGAATCAGCCGTGTTCCCGGGACAATCGCTGAAAGAAGTGAATGCATCAGAAAAATATCAACCATCGACATCTCATCAATGATAATCACGTCCTGCTCCAGCGGATTTTCAGCATTCCGTTCAAAGCGTACATTCATCGATTCTTCATCAGCCGCGCCTGAAATCTCAAGCAGCCGGTGTATCGTAGACGCCTCATAACCGGTCGCCTCCGTCATCCGCTTCGCCGCGCGTCCGGTCGGTGCTGCCAGCGCGATACTCAGATGCTCCGATTCAAAATACCGGATCATCGTATTGATCGTTGTTGTTTTTCCGGTTCCAGGCCCTCCCGTCAATACAAAAATACCGTTCGTGGCCGCTGCCGCAACTGCCTTGCGCTGAAGATCGTCAAGAACAATCCGGTCGGACTTCTCGATCCTTCGGATCCTCTCATTTACCGCCTCTTCGTCCTCACGGATATGAAGATTCAGATCCTGAAGCATTCTTGCGCAGTTCAACTCGGTCAGATACGATCTCTCCGCGTAAATCCTCGCGTGAGAATCACCATTCTCATCCTCAAAGACCAGCGCTTTTATTTTTTTGTCGAGAGCAAGGTCCATCAGATACCGGTCGATGTCACCGGGATCTGTTCCCAGAAGTTCTCCGGCTCTCTGCACCAGGATCTCCTTCGGAAGGTAAATATGGCCCTGTGCGCCAGCCTGATTGAGCGCGTACAGGATTCCGCTCCGGATCCGGTATTCTGAATCCGGCCGGATTCCAGCCCTGGAAGCAATCTCATCGGCGATCCGAAATCCAACCCCGTCAATATCATCTGCCATCTGATAAGGGTTCTCACGCATCACCGTATACAGCCTGTCCTGGTAACGGTTATAAATCCGGATGGCGAGAGAAAGGGAGATCCCGTACTGGGAGAGAAAAATCATAGCGTTCTGCATCTGTGATTTTGCCTCAACCTGCTCTCCGATCTCCCGGGCTTTCCGGTCACTGATCCCCTTTACCTCGGCCAGCCGCTCCGGCTCCTCCTCCAGCATCCGCAGGGTGTCATCACCAAACCGCTTCAAAATGCGTGAGGCCAGCGCTGCTCCTACGCCCTTGATGGCTCCGCTTCCCAGATACCTCTCCAAGGCTACACTGTCTCTCGGAATTGTAACATGGACATTCTCTGCCCGGAATTGCTTTCCGTAGCTTGGATGAACACTAT
Source organism: Bilifractor sp. LCP21S3_F8 (assembly GCF_052117805.1). Lineage (NCBI taxonomy): Bacteria > Bacillati > Bacillota > Clostridia > Lachnospirales > Lachnospiraceae > Bilifractor > Bilifractor sp. LCP21S3_F8. The sequence continues at coordinate 13,800 of NZ_JBQKIK010000005.1, forward strand.
ACTCTCCCTCCGCCTCGATATACTCTCCCTCGTTGACCGAGGAGAAGCTGCCGACACAGGTCACATCCTCGTCCAGCGCGGACAGATTCAGAACGGTATAACCATTATCCTCATTTCGATAGATGATATGCTCCACATATCCTTCTATTTTTTCCGACATGCTCATCTCCAAATGTCCGGCCTTACCGGAACGCAGCCGGCTTCCTCAGCGGAAGCTCTTCTGCTTTTCAAAATCCGACATTGCACGAATATACAATCCGGTACCGACAGCGACTGCCTGCTGCGGATTATCCGCCAGAAGGGTCCGGATTCCGGTTGCCTTCTCGATTTCTCCTTCCAGTCCGTCCAGCATCGCGCCTCCTCCGGTCAGAACAATCCCCCGTTTCGCTATATCTGCCGCAAGATCCGGGGGTGTTTTCTCCATCACTACACGGATTGTCTCTATAATCCGGCGCACCGCCGGAGAGACGGCTTCTCTTACCTGATCCGAGGTAATGCTGACTGTCCGCGGAAATCCCGCATCCACATCGCGTCCCGTCACAGAGACCTGTCTCAGGCTCCGGTCCGGATCTGCGGATCCGATCTGAATCTTGATATCCTCTGCAGTCTGGCTTCCGATGATCAATCCGTAGATATCATGAATATACTGACAGATTGCCTCGTCAAATGCTTCTCCCGCCGTCCGGATGGACTGAGAAATTACAATCCCTCCAAGAGACAGGACAGCGATTTCGCTGATACCGCCTCCGATATTCACAATCATACTGCCGCTCGCGCGCATGATATCCACACCGGCGCCCATCGCGGCGACGATCGGTTCCCGGACAATCACAGCGTCCCTTGCGCCCGCGCGGTACGAAGCTTCCTCCACCGCTCTTCTCTCGATATCCGAAACGCCGCTCGGCACACAGATACAGATTCTCGGCTTCAGAATATTCCAGTTTCCCATGGATTTTCGGATGAAATACCGCAGCATCCGTTCGGTAACGACAAAATCCGAGATCACGCCATCCTTCAGCGGACGTATCCCGACAATATTGCCCGGCATTCGTCCGATACACTGCGCCGCCTCGGTCCCGAATGCCAGAATCTTGTTCGCGTCTCTGTCATAGGCCACAACGGATGGCTCCTGGCAGAAGATTCCCTTCCCCTTGACATATACAATAATTGACGCCGTTCCTAGATCAATTCCAATGTCAGTAACCGGCATATAATAATGTTCCTTTCTATCTTATCGGATTGCGAGAGTGCGAAGCACGGAGCAATCCGCAGCTTATACAATATCATAACTGAACAGCTCTTCGAAAACGCAGACAGGCCGCCTGCCGCGAAGCGTGTGTAAGAGACTGGTTGCGATTTCGAAGGCAGCAGGTATGAGCACAAAGTGACGCGTATCAACCTTCGTCACTTCAGATATTCTCTGAGATACTGACCGGTATAGGATTCCGGCACCTTCGCGACCTCCTCCGGCGTACCACTGGCGATCACCGTTCCGCCCTTGTCTCCGCCCTCCGGGCCCATATCGATGATATAGTCGGCAGTTTTAATGACATCAAGGTTGTGTTCAATGACGATAACCGTATTGCCATCTTCTGTGAATCTCTGGAGAATATCCACCAGCTTGTGCACGTCTTCAAAATGAAGACCGGTAGTCGGCTCGTCCAGAATATAGCAGGTTCTTCCCGTGCTTCTCTTGGAGAGCTCAGCCGCCAGCTTGATTCTCTGCGCTTCACCGCCCGACAGTTCTGTAGAAGGCTGCCCGAGCTTCACGTAGGACAGGCCCACATCATACAGCGTCCTGATCTTGCGATAGATTGACGGAACCTTCTCAAAAAAGGGAAGCGCCTCCTCAACGGTCATATCCAGAATCTCAAAGATATTTTTCCCCTTGTATCTGACCTCCAGTGTCTCCCGGTTGTAGCGCTTTCCGCCGCACACCTCGCAGGGGACGTAGACATCCGGAAGAAAATGCATCTCAATCTTCACAATTCCGTCTCCGGAACAGGCCTCGCATCTTCCTCCCTTGACATTGAAGCTGAAACGTCCCTTCTTGTAGCCGCGTGCCTTCGCATCCGGTGTCGCGGCGAACAGATCACGGATCATGTCGAATACACCTGTGTACGTCGCCGGATTCGACCTCGGCGTACGCCCGATCGGGGACTGATCGATATTGATCACCTTGTCCAGATGCTCCATTCCTTCAATTCCGCTGTGCTTTCCCGGAATCACAAGAGCATGGTTCAGCTCCCTCTGCAGATGCTTGTAGAGAATCTCGTTGACAAGAGAGCTCTTGCCGGAGCCCGAAACACCGGTCACACAGGTCATCACACCGAGCGGGAATTTTACGTCGATGTTCTTGAGATTGTGTTCCTCGGCGCCCCTGACAATCAGCCATTCCTTTGGCTTCCTTCTTACATCGGGAACCGGAATCTTACGCTTTCCCGACAGATACTGCCCCGTGATGGATTCCGGACACTTCATGATGTCCTCCGCGGTTCCCATGGCGACCAGCTCGCCGCCGTGGCTGCCCGCGCCCGGACCGATATCCACCACACAGTCAGCCGCCCGCATCGTTTCTTCATCGTGCTCGACAACGATAACGGAATTTCCAAGATCCCGGAGATGCATCAGAGTCCCGAGAAGCTTTCCATTGTCTCTCTGATGAAGGCCGATGCTCGGTTCGTCCAGTATGTAAGCCACTCCGACAAGTCCCGATCCGATCTGGGTGGCAAGCCGGATACGCTGCGCCTCACCGCCGGAAAGCGATCCGGTGGCTCTCGCCAGCGTCAGATAATCCAGTCCGACTTCGTGGAGAAAGCTCACACGGTTCCGGATTTCTTTCAGGATCTGTCTTCCGATCAGCATCTGATGATCACTTAAACGGATATCGTCCAGAAATTTCAGAAGGCTCTCAATCGACAGGTTGGTCACCTCGTAGATATTCTTGTCCGCAACGGTGACTGCCAGCGAAGACGGCTTCAGCCTCTGCCCGTGACATGCCGGACACGGAGATATATTCATAAAGTTCTCATATTCCTGACGCGAAGACTCCGAAGCAGTCTCCCGATAACGGCGCTCCACATTCTTGATCAGCCCCTCAAAGGCAACATCGTAGACACCTTCTCCCCGCTGCCCTTTATAATGCACCTGTACAGAATGGCCCTTGGTTCCATGAATCAGAATATCGTGGATTTTTTTCGGGTAATCCTTAAACGGCGTGGACAGAGAAAAATGATATTCCTCCGCCAGTGCCTCCAGCATGCACCGCGTAAAGCTTCCCTTCTGTGTGCTCGACTGCCATCCCGGAACCGCAAAAACTCCCTCGTCGATGGATCTCGACGGATCCGGAATCATCAGTGATTCCGCGAACTCCATCCGATAGCCGAGGCCGGAGCACTCCGGACAGGCGCCGAATGGATTATTGAAGGAAAAGCTCCTCGGCTCGATCTCGTCCACACTGATCCCGCAGTACGGACAAGAGAAGCTCTCGCTGAAATTCCGGGTATGCCCGTCCATTGTATCGACTACGAGAAGTCCACCGGAAAGTTTCAGCACGTTTTCCACCGAATCCGTCAGCCGCTTTTCGATTCCCGGCCGGACAATAAGGCGGTCCACCACAATTTCAATGTTATGTTTCAGATTTTTGTCGAGAGCGATGTCCTCCGACAGGTCATACTGGTTTCCATCTATGACCACGCGGACGTAGCCGGATTTTCTTGCCTGCTCCAGAACCTTCTCATGACGTCCCTTCCGTCCTCTTACCACAGGCGCAAGCAGCTGGATTCTGGATTTCTCCGGCAGCTCCATGATCTGGCCGACCATCTGATCCACGGTCTGTCTGCTGATCTCACGTCCGCAGTTCGGACAGTGCGGAATACCGACTCTTGCATACAGAAGTCGGAAATAATCATAGATTTCCGTGACCGTTCCCACTGTGGATCGCGGATTCCGGTTGGTTGATTTCTGATCGATGGAAATGGCGGGCGGCAGGCCCTCGATGCTCTCCACCTTCGGCTTCTCCATCTGTCCGAGGAACTGCCTCGCGTAGGAGGAGAGACTCTCCATGTACCGTCTCTGTCCCTCCGCATAAATGGTGTCAAACGCCAGAGAGCTCTTTCCCGATCCGGATAGCCCGGTCAGCACTACAAGCTTGTCTCTTGGGATATCTATATTCAAATTCTTCAGATTGTTCTCCGAAGCACCTCTGATCCTGATAAAATGATTCTTTTCTGTCAATTTTAAACTCCTAACTCTTATGCCGGCCCGGCTTTATACATATCCTGGCGTCCGCCTGCGGGACCACCGCAATGTGCATATGTTCCAGCGTCACGGAAGCTGCTTCGCATCTTCCGTGCTGCAAACAGGTATGAGCACTCTCGCGTTGCTTCGTACGCCCCTGAACCTACAGGAAATCCGCCATGACCGTATTTGACAGGGAAAGCCCCCGGCGGGTAAGGAACAGATTTCCTCCCTCCTCCCGCAGAAGGCCTGCATCCTCATACTTGCGGATTGTACTGCCGTATACCTCCATTACATCCTCTCCGAAGCGGCATCTGAACTCCTCTTTGCTGATGCCGGACGTCATTCTGAGCCCCAGAATCATAAATTCCGCCATCAGGTCTTCTTTTCCAAGAAATTCCGGTTCTTCCCGTCCGGTTTCCGACAGAATGTTCTCTATTTTCTCCACAGATAAACGCTCTCCGCCAAACAACATCTTTCCTCTTCCGTCGTTCTCCGGTCCGGCGTACATCTGCAGATACGTTCCGATATCATCCGTGTTCCGGAATCGCAGTCCCCCTGTATAGGAGGACGCTCCCAGCCCAAGTCCGAGATACGGAATCCCGGTCCAGTATCCCACATTGTGGCGGCATTCCCTCCCGATTCTTGCATAGTTGGAGATTTCATACCGGCGGAATCCATAGCCGGCAAGGATCTCCTCTGTCCGATCATACATCCGCCTCTCTGTCTCCTCACCGGGGAGCATTTCCTCAGAACTCAGATGATACTGTCCTTCTTCGCGTTCTCTTACATGAGTCTCCGTATCTCCTTCGGCAATCATCCCGGAGACCTCGTGATATTTTTCGTAAAAAGGTGTTCCCTCCTCGATGATCAGGCTGTAAGCAGATATGTGCTCCGGACCTGCTTCTGCGATCCGCCGGAGTGATTTCTCCCAGGATTCCTCTGTCTGCCCCGGGAGTCCCGACATCAGGTCGACATTCAGATTGGAAAATCCCGCCTCCCTCGCGTACGCGAAGCTCTCCCGAAACGCCTGGAACGTGTGGATTCTGCCGAGGCGCTTCAATTCCCCGTCGTCGGTGGACTGACACCCGAAGCTCAGCCGGTTGATTCCCGCTCTTCGATAAACGGACAGGCTTTCCGGCTGCACGGTTCCAGGATTGGCTTCCATCGAAATTTCCGCGTCTGGTTCCAGATGAAAGGTCTCTCTGACCGCCTGCATGATCTCCGCAATCATCTCTGCGGGAAGAAGAGAAGGGGTTCCACCCCCGATATATATAGAAGAAACACTCTGCCTTATACCGGAAAAACTCCGGATCTCGCGCAGCAATGCCTCCACATATCTGTCTTGTGTTCCGCACTCAGCGGGAAAACTGAGGAAATCGCAGTATCCACATTTTTTCGCGCAGAATGGGATGTGGATATATAATTCCATGCCGGCTTTAGTTCTCATCAAGCTTCAGAACATTGAGGAAGGCGTCCTTCGGGATTTCAACGTTTCCGATCTGACGCATCTTCTTCTTTCCTTCCTTCTGTTTCTCCAGGAGCTTCTTCTTGCGGGAGATATCTCCGCCATAGCATTTTGCAAGTACATCCTTGCGGAGAGCCTTTACCGTCTCTCTCGCAATCACCTTCGAGCCAACAGCAGCCTGAATCGGAATGTCGAAAAGCTGCCGCGGAATCTCCTGCTTCAGTTTCTCGCACATCTTTCTGCCCCGGTCATAGGCGGAATCTGCAAATACGATGAATGACAGGGCATCTACCGGCTCTTTATTGACCAGAATATCAAGTCTCACCAGCTCACTTCTCTGATACCCAATGATCTCATAATCCAGAGACGCATACCCTCTGGATCTCGATTTCAGAGCATCGAAGAAATCATAGATGATCTCATTGAGTGGGATATGATAGGTTAGAAGCGCACGGGTCGTCTCGATATACTCCATACCCTGGTATTCGCCCCTGCGCTCCTGACAGAGCTGCATGATCGGACCGACAAACTCGGTGGTTACCATGATCTCTGCCTTTACCATCGGCTCCTCCATGTATTCGATCTCTGAAGGATCCGGAAGATTGGATGGGTTCGTCAATTCCACGACTTCTCCGCTCGTCTTGTGAATCTTATATACAACTCCCGGCGCCGTTGTGACCAAATCCAGATTATATTCTCTCTCCAGCCGCTCCTGAATGATCTCCAGATGGAGCAGACCGAGAAAGCCACAGCGGAACCCGAAGCCCAGCGCCGCTGAGGTCTCCGGCTCATAATACAGAGAGGCATCATTGAGCTGCAGTTTTTCCAATGCGTCCCGAAGCTCCGGGTACTTCGCTGAATCTGCAGGGTAGATACCGCAGTATACCATGGACTGTACCTTTTTGTAACCGGGAAGCCGCTCTGCGCAGGGACGGTCCGCATTTGTCACAGTATCTCCAACGCGGGTATCCTTGATGTTCTTGATGCTCGCAGTGATATAGCCCACCATACCGGCCTCAAGAACATCACACGGAATCATCTGCCCTGCGCCAAAATAACCGACTTCAACCACCTCTTCTTCCGCCCCGGTCGCCATCATCCGGATCCGGTCTCCCGGCTTCACCGTGCCCTCCCGAAGCCTGACGGAGATGATCACTCCCTTATAGGAATCATAGATGGAGTCAAAGATCAGTGCCTTCAAGGGCGCCTTCACGTCTCCTTCCGGAGCCGGGATCTTGTGCACGATCGCTTCCAGCACATCCTCAACGTTCTGACCTGTCTTCGCCGAAATCTCGGGCGCATCCTCTGCGTCCAGGCCAATGACGTCCTCGATCTCGCTTTTTACCTCCTCCGGATGTGCACTCGGAAGATCGATTTTGTTCAGCACCGGGAAAATTTCCAGATCATGCTCCATGGCAAGATATACATTTCCCACCGTCTGTGCCTCCACTCCCTGTGTTGCGTCCACCACAAGAACAGCACCATCACAGGCAGCAAGGCTTCTAGAAACTTCATAATTAAAGTCCACGTGGCCGGGGGTATCGATCATATTCAGGATATACTCTTCACCGTCTTTCGCCCGGTAGACCGTACGGCATGCCTGTGCTTTTATGGTAATTCCGCGTTCCCGCTCCAGATCCATATTGTCAAGAACCTGATTCTGCATCTCGCGGCTGGTGAGAAGGCCTGTCTTCTCGATGATCCGGTCAGCCAGTGTTGATTTTCCGTGATCAATATGCGCGATAATGCAAAAATTTCTGATTTTGCTCTGATCTATTAATGACAAGGTACTACCTCCGGTTTTTGAGATTATGTATCATATAGACATCTGCAGATTCTCCCTCCGGAATCCGTCACCGGGTCTTTCTTCTTTTCGCTTTCCCCGCATTCAGACAGACTCCGACAGATATACAGTGAGATTATACTCGACTTTGTCTGGGGCCGCAAGGTGCAGGAAACGTGAAAATCTTCGAAAAAAAGCCCGCTGACGGCAAAAAATGGTCAGCAGCCGTCAGGCGATGGTCTAAAGATGGTCAAAAGATTCACGTTTTTGATAATTTTAGATTCACGTTTTTTGATAATTACAGATTCACGTTTTTTGAAAATTTCAGTTGACAAACCCATATGAAATAGAATAATATGAGTAAGCATGTTCGGAAGTGGAAAAGTGTCATCCTATAAAGAACATCCCATAAATATAAAATAAAAGGAGGTGTACAGTTTGGCTAACATCAAATCCGCGAAGAAGAGAATTCTCGTTAACAAAACAAAGGCCGAGAGAAATCAGGCCATCAAGTCTGCAGTAAAAACATCTATGAAAAAGGTAGAGGCTGCAGTTGCTGCGAATGACAAGGAAGCTGCACAGGCTGCTCTGCTGAATGCAACATCTGTCATCGACAAAGCCGAGACAAAGGGCGTTCTTCACAAGAACAACGCATCCAGAAAAGTTTCCCGCTTAAGCAAAGCTGTAAACTCTATTCAATAAATCAATAAACGAGCAAACACGAGGAGTCGTCGCCTCGTGTTTTTTATTGTATAAGCTCTTCGAAAACGCAGACAGGATCGTCACGCGCGAAGCGTGTGTAAGAGACTGTATGCGATTTCGAAGGCAACAGGTATGAGGATGAAGCGCGAACGCGCGAAATCCGAATACCTGTAGGATTGCGAGAGTGCGAAGCACGGAGCAATCCGTAGCTTATACAATATTATTATTGAGCAGCTCTTCGAAAACGCAGACACAGGCCGCCTTCCGCGAAGCGCGCGTAAGAGACTGTATGCAATTTCAAACGCTCATACCTGTAGTTTTCACCGACTCCATTTCACAATCATCATCTCCACACTCAGCTTGTCATCCAGCCGCCCCGTCTTCACCTCTTCCTCAACCTGCACAAATTCCCTTACAATAGATTCCAGCTGTAGAATTGAATAATTCCGGCACAGTCCGAGCGTGCGGCTGACTGCAAACGGCGGCATGCCAACTTTTGGTGCAATCTCCCGGTTCGGCATTCCGTCTGCCGCCAGTGTCTTCACCTGCAGGAGCTGATTATACTGTCTCGCCAGGAGATACAAAATCCGCATCGGCGCTTCCTTGAGTGCCAGAAGATCATAGTAATAATCCAGCGCCTTTTTCTGCTGATGTTCCGTAACTGCACGTATCATGTCAAAAATCTGGTTTGTGATCTGGGGAGCGCAGACCGCGTCAATGTCCTGATTTGTGATGACCTCCCTGCCCATGGTATAGCAGAGCAGTTTTTCAAGCTCACTGCTGATATTTGCCATGTCTGTTCCTGTCATATCTAGAAAGTGGCTCATATCCTTCCTGGTGATTTTCTTCCCCTCTCTGGTCATGCGTGTCAGCACCCACCGGGTAAGGGTCTCCTCTGTCTGCGCCGCAAACTCCGCCACATGCCCCTTTTTCTGAATCTGCTTGTAGAGACGATTTCTCTTGTCAACCTCGTCCTCCACAAATATCATCACAAGGTAGTCCGGCAGATGATCCATGTAGTCATCCAGTCTCTCGGTCTTCCGGCGGAAAAATCCACTGTTTTCGACGAGAATAACCCGTCGGTCCGCAAAAAAAGGCAGTGTTTCTGCCTGCGACACAATCTCCTGCTCATCCACGTCCTTACCGGTGTATCTGGTAAAGTTCATGGTATCCCCCTCCGGAACAAGCGCCCGGATCAGAAGATCCCTGTACTGGTTTCTCAGATATGCTTCTTCCCCGTACAAAAGATAAACCCTTTTGAAATTGCCGCCTTTGATATCTTCCCGAATTGTCTTCAACCTTCTGCGACCTCCCTTTCCCGGGATTTTCTGCTCACTGTCTCATCTTACCATATCCGCTTCTCTCCGGAAAGTTCTGATCAACGAACTTCCCCTTCTCTCCCCGAGTTGCTCTGATCCGGAAGTTTCTTCCCTTTTCTCCGGAAAGTTCTGATCCGGAAACTTCCTCTTCCCTTCGTTTCCAGACAGATGGCGCCACAATCTCTCGTCACATAATATTCCGCTCCTGCCTCGCGAATCCTTGTCAGCGTCTCTCCCGCAGGATGACCGTACCGGCTCTTTTCCGGGGCGGAAATCATGCAGACAACAGGTGACGCCTTACGGAGAAACGCAGCAGAGGTAGAATTGCGTGAGCCGTGATGCGCGACCTTTAGATACTCCACGGGTCCGGTCTCCTCCAGAACTATACGCTCTCCTTCCCCTTCCAGATCTCCCGTCAGGAGTGCATCGAAATCTCCGAAAGACAGAAGCAGAACCATGCTGTCCTCGTTTCTTCCTCCGGCGGTGCCATCTGATCCGCCGCCTGCGGTCCCCGATGACGCATCTGCAGCGCTTCCATCTGCACCTCCGGTCTCCTGCACAGCTCCCGGCTCCGCATCCGGATGCATTACCCGGATCCGTAATTTTCTATCCTCAAGTATATCTCCTTTTTTCAGAAGCGCGACCCGGATCCCTGCCGTCCTGCACAGCTTTATAAGGCGTCTCCCTGCAGCGTCCTCCTGCATCTGCGCTGTCAGATAAAGTACGTCCACCCGGATGCGTACCCGTTGACCGACAATCTCTTCCAGAAGCTCCTCGATCCCGTTCAGGTGATCCTGGTCTCCGTGACTAACAAAAATTCCCCGGATCCTTGTAACCCCTCGAGATTTCAGATACGGAATGATCCGGTACTTCCCCGGCTGCTTCACACTGCTGCTTCCTCCGTCGACGAGGTACACCGAATCCCCGCCCGGCTTCCACATTCCGAGTCCCTGGGAGATGACGAGACTGTCTCCCTGTCCGACATCCAGCATAGCAATTGACAACGCCGGACTCCATTTCAGAGAAAGAACCAGCACCGCCGCAGCCACCACCAGCGCCGCGCGCCTTCCCATACCGTGTCTGAGGCAAATCCATACCAGAAGAAGGCAGAATCCATAGGCCATAAGTTGCCACCAATCCGGTTTCCCGACCGTCCATACCGAGCCCGGGATGGTTTTCACAAACAACGCAATTCTCTCAAACACCTGAAGTGAAAGATCGACCGGAATCAGCAGAAGCCACCCGGCCGAAGGACATAACATACCCATGGCACTCCCGACAATACCGAGGATCAGTACCGCTCCCATCGCCGGAACAATCAGCAATGTTGCGAATGGCAGCACCGGAATCTCTGAAAATGCGTAAGCGGCAACCGGGATCGTGCACAGCATGACTGCCACCCACATCAGAAATGCCTCGAGAATTTTTTCAAAAATTTTCTTGATCCGGCTTCCTCTGTGCCAATAATTCTTCGGTACCAGCCCAAGCAATGCTGGGTAAAAAACGGCTGCGCCTCCAACCGCCGCATAGGAAAGCTGGAATCCGGCATCGAAAAGATATCCCGGCCTTGTTAACAGTAGAAGAATGGCCGAGATCCCGACCGCGCACAGCACATCATAAGACCTTCGCAGAATTTTTGCCCCCAGGGCAAGTCCGAACATGATCATCGCACGGACAGCAGAGACCGGGGAGCCCGCAAACACGCAGTAAATTCCTGTCACCGCCGCTGCTCCGACGGCGGCAATGGCCTGCCCTGCCCGGATATGGAACGGCATACAGAGAAGAAGAACCCGGAACAGCAGCTCATAAAATATCATCCCAAGCACTGAGATATGCAGTCCGGAAATTGCCAGAACGTGCATGACTCCTCCGTACCTGTACCGTTCTTTGCTCTCTTCGCTCAGCATTGAGCGGTCTCCAAGCAGCATAGCCGACAAAACCCCGGCCTGTTTCGGATGCATCAGTTTCGCCTGCCGGGCGCTAACTCTTTCCCGGAACGATGCAAGATGCTCCCGTAAGCCTCCGCCCGGGTCTGTCACCATGGCTTTCTCGTTCAGCATTTCATAGAAAATCTTTCTGCACGCATAATATCTCCTGCTGTCAAATTCTCCCGGATTCGAAGGCCCTTTGATTTCCGAGAGTTTTCCCCGGAATATCGCCCTGCTCCCGACCGGAAACTGCGCAATTCCGCGCTGCTTCAATCCTTCTGCGGTTAAAAGACCTGTACCGGCCGCTTCATCATCGTCCGTAAAATCCTTTTCCGGCAGCACCGTGACCTTCAGATAACCAATCCGGATGCTGCAGACCTGATTGTCATCGTCCAGAAACTCAGCTTCGCAATCCTTCACAATATACTGAACAGACTTTTTCTTCCAGCTCCGACCGACAATCTCTCCAGCGCAGCTGGCAGTCGTTCCAGACTCCAGAACTCTTCGCGCGCTCTCTGGAATCTTCGGACGTCCGAAAACGGGGATTCCCGCAAACCGACAGAACAGAATCCCCAGAATCAGCGCAACACAGGCAATACAAACAGGCCGGTATTTCAACACTCCATCCCCCTGATTCGATCATCTTGTCATGATACAGACGTGATAAAGCAATAGTTGTGGAAATATCAAAGCTGTGGAAAAAACAATGAAAGCAAGAAGCTGTGGAAAAACAACGAAACCGAAAAACGGTCAGAAAAACTGTGAAAACAAAGGGCCACGAGAATAAAAGAGGTGTGAAAATAAAAAGTTCGCGTAAATAAAACTGTTAAGAGAAAGATCAGAGGAAGCGGGTCTATGACAGAATCAAAGAAACTTGTAAGAAAAAACAAAAGAAACTGAGCAAATGAAAAAAGAAGAGGAAATCAGAACAGCCGATGCGTTAACATAAATAAACCATAACACTCTGCCTGAAAATACGCAATGTGCAATTCTCACAAAACCGCAGGGTCCTGTTTCTCTATGAAGTGGCCGCCACCCGGGCGGTCACTTCATATCGGTAAAATCTTCCGGTCCTGCCGTCACGAAGAAATCAGATCCTGGTTTCTGGTATACTGCACACTCAGATCCATGCTGTTGCGAAAGACGGTGTCACTTTCGCCGTCGATCGAGAACTGAACCTTCTTGGTATTACAGGTCTCCGCCAGTGAATTCACAATAGCATAGATGGGAATCTCCTCACTGATACTCAGAATCGAATTCTGAACACTGTCATCAAAATTCACGTAGCAGATTCCCGCCTGCGAAATAACACTGAGCACCTGCGTGTCCGTGGAGAATACCGGGTAGTGTCCCTCCTCAGAAGGGCCCTGAATCAGCTCTTCCACAACAGCCTTTTCCACCGGCTCATTACTGCTGTAATAGACCTTCCTCGTTTCCGGAAGCAGCTTCGACCCGGTCTGATCCGTAAAATACAGCGTCATTTCCATCTCCTGGTAGGCATTGATATTCTTTCCGGCATTATCCACAAAACTGTCATCCGTCAAAGCGCCAACCGCATTGCCGCTGCTGTCCGTAAGATCTTTGCCGTCCACGGTAAACAGGATTTTGTCGACACCGTCAATCTGGGCAAAGCTCCGCACGAGGCCGCCTATGCAAAGCACTTTCCTCGTCTGCGCCTGGTCCTGAAAGCCCGCGCCCAGGTCAAGCGTGAGTACCTGATCACTGAGCTTATAATTCTGAATCTTCACTCCGTCCGGCAGAAGGAGAACATCCCCCTTATTTTCCGGCTTCTGTGCCTGCAGGGCAATCATCTCAACAACCTGTCCTTCTGTATCCGGTTCATTGAAGTGATATTCCACCCAGTTGATCCGGTCCTCGTCCTGATTCAGATAATAAAGATACGTCTTCTGAGCAGAAGCGCTGGGCTGAACGCCCGATGAACTGCTGACCGTCGATCCGCAGCCCGCCAGAGAGGCGATAAGGCTGAGAATCATCAGGCAGCTGAGAATCTTCTTCATTCGTCCATTGCCTCCTTTAAACGATGTGAACCAGCGGAATCCGTATGGAAAAAGTGGTTCCCTCTCCAAGCTTGCTCTTGACACGGATTGCTCCGCGATGCATGACGATAACCTTCTTTGTGATCGCAAGTCCCAGACCCGTTCCTCCGATCTCACGGGAATGGCTCTTGTCCACGCGATAGAAACGCTCGAAAATATTGTTCAGGGATTCCTCCGGTATTCCGATTCCGTTATCCACGATCGTCGTATAACAATATTTCCGATCCGCATTCAAGGAAACTCTCACCCATCCGCCCTCCGGCTTATTGTATTTAATGGCATTTTCGATAATGTTTGTAAATGCCAGAGAGATTTTGGTCTCATCCACCTGGGCTGTTATCGGACGGAAGCTGTCAAGAATCAGTTCCACATGAGCCTTATCGGCGATTGGTTTCAGCCGTTTTATAATCTGCTCCAGCTCGTCATTGATATTCACATCCGTAATATTCAGGTCTGCGGATTTCTTGTCCATTTTCACAAGCGCCAGAAGATCCGTGATGATGGAGTTCTCCCGGTCTATCTCCGCCGAGATGTCCTTCATGAAATCGCGGTACTCCTCAATGGGAGCATCCGGGTTCTGATTCAGAACATCCGCCAGCACCTTCATCGAAGTAAGCGGCGTCTTCAGCTCATGCGACACATTCGACACGAATTCCTCACGGCTGTCATCCACCGTCTTCACCCTCGCCAGCATCCGGTTAAAGGCGTCAGTGATCAGTTTTGTCTCGCGATAATCATTGACGGAAATGCTCTCGTCCTGATACCCGTCCGTAATTCCCTCAATCGATCGGGTGATTTTCTGCAGAGGCTTGACAAGCATTCCCGAAAGAATATAGCCGAGAATCAGGATAACGACCGTGATAATTGCGAGAATCATCGTACCCCGTTCCTCCAGAATTCCCTTGCTGATGCTGATCTCCGTGGTTGATACACTGACCAGCAGGACTCCGGCCGTCTCTGCGTCTCTGCTCTTCTTGTCCGGATCCTTGATTCGGAACGTCAGCTCAATGTACTTGTTTGCCTTGTCGTAATGACTGGTTTCCTTTCCGTTCAGGCAGTCCGTAACCTCCTGTGACAGAGAATATTTCCCGTTGTCAATATTAAAGGTATCCATGACGATTCTGCTGTCGCGGTTGATAACGAGGATTCGTCCCCCGTAGATACCGGTGAGCATATTAAACTCCCCGTTAATCACATCATCACTGGTATCGGACAGATAATTCCGGTTAAAAAGCTGATCCACCAGTATTTCGCATTGATTTTTGACCATCACGGTTCTCTGGCTCACCGCGCGGTTCTCATAGCTCTGTACGATAACGCTTTCCACGATAATGGAGGGCACAATGCCCATGATAAAAAGAAGTATCATGATATAAAACCGGATACTTCTGTAAAAAGCAAAATGCTTTATCTTTTTTTTCATAAAAAACTCCAGGTCCTGACGTCTTCTCCTGATATCCGGTCAGATGTTAAAGTATCTGGATGACGCCGATGTGAAATCCTTCCAGCGGAAAATCAGAATCCCGAGGAACATCAGGATACAGGCCGAACTGCTGATTACCGCAGGTATCTGAAAACAATTTATATGTTTCAGCAGAAAAATCCACTGCAGCTGTGAAAGCACCGTATCCATCAGAAGATAGAGTACAAATTCCTGCAGTGCCATTTTCAGCCCCATACCGATCAGTATTGTAGTCACCATAACACCGACGAAGGCGACCGGCATGACCCAGTGGATCGACCACTTATGCCACCCCGTTACCGCATCGATCACAAGACTCAGAAAAATACCGATAATCACCTGCACCTGCATGGTTTTCAGCGCATTGTTCCTGTAGTACATAGTCACGCAGATATCCATAAAGCCTACCACCGCACTCAGTACCGAGAGCGGAATCCATGACGGAACACCTCCCATTATATAAATCATTGCCCCGTCCGAGATCAGGAACACAATCAAAAGGAAGGCTGCAAGTTTCACCGCACTGAGACGGCTGAATTTTCTCTTCGGAAGCGACGGAAAAGCCGGATTTTCCGGTTCCCCCGAAAGCGGTCCTCCGCAGAGCGGACAGCAGCGCTTGTTTCCCCTGATCTTCACGTGGCATCTGCCGCATTCCTGCATTCCTCACACCCCCTCGTCACAGTCATTACTCGCGATTTCAACCGGAACCCCAAGCTGTACCAGCCTGCGGAAAAAATTCATGGCAACCGGATGTCTCTCAAAGCTGGAGACAACACCGAATACCATCTGGTCCTCATATGTGCTGACGCACAGAAATACCGTCTTGCAGGACATAAAACTCGAGAATTTCTCAACATACGGAGACATTTCTGCGGGAAGTCTCACAACACCTACGTTTGAAACTGAGGTTGTAACTCCTGTATTCATCCGATATGCGATTCCCTGCAGTGCCACATTTTTGATAAACAGAGGAATCACGCGTACCGCAAGATTATGTTCCAGCGCAGAATAAGAATTCATGGTCTTCCGGACGTTCTCCTCCGTCAGCTGTTCTGAAAATTCTCTGCTGACCGGATCCATAATGCTCTTCAGGGTACCATCATAATCGCCCGCATAGTAAACCACCTGGATGACGCCGAAAAAGTTCCGGCTCGTCTCTGACGGGAAAAACTGACGAAGATTGACCGGTACGCTGACCACGATCGGACGATTATACTCCGAATGCTTCATCTCCTTCAGAATAGCCTCAATCCAGAGGGCAGTGGTCAGAATACCGACGGTCGCATGGTTCTCATGCGCAACCCTGAGAATCTCTCTGACAGAGACTGTTCCCTCCAGAAGATGTTCTTCCAGATTTGCGTCCTGAATACCCCTGATCTGGTAGGCCTTCACCGGAAACATCTCACGCAGATAGTTTCTCTTCTTCCGTTCACCCTTTTCATAATACTTGCTGAAAGCGTCAAGCTGTTTCTCCATCACCGATCCCTGATCTGACCGGGAAAGAGACCGGTCAAGACCATGCCTCAAAATCAGGTAATTGGTCACAAGTGACTCAATAAACATGTATCCCCCGGTTCCGTCGGAAAGGACATGAAAAATCTCGACATTGATTCTTCTGTGAAAATAGCTCACCCGGTACAAAAAATTTTTCTTCCCGGGAATATAAAGTGCCTTCAGCGCCGGTATATCTTCTTCCCGTACTTTTTCACATCCCGGAAGCTGATCCATATAATACCAGAAGATCCCCTTCCGCAGGCAGCAGTTCATATACGGAAATTCCCTCATGGTTTCTTCCAGCGCCTTCTGAAGGATCTCCGGATTCACCTCTTCCTTCAGCTCACAGACGAGCCGGAAAACCCTGGTATCCGCGCCGACCATGGTCGA
Organism: Bilifractor sp. LCP21S3_F8; assembly: GCF_052117805.1. NCBI lineage: Bacteria > Bacillati > Bacillota > Clostridia > Lachnospirales > Lachnospiraceae > Bilifractor > Bilifractor sp. LCP21S3_F8. The sequence continues at coordinate 30,642 of NZ_JBQKIK010000005.1, forward strand.
CGGTATCAGCTTTGCCGCATTATCCAGCCGATACCATTCCCCTGCTTTATGTTCTTTCTCCATATATCAACCTCTGTTCTGCACAAGATTAATCCCGTTTCCGCCTCCCGCTGTGTTTCCGGAAGTATTCGAGCTGTCTTCCTCCGTATAAATATTCCCCGATTCATCCATCCAGTTCCCGGATCCCAGCGGAGAATATACATTCTGATTCTCGTCGTACCACGCAACTCCGCTGTCGTAGGTAACCGTCACCGTATTGCCGTTCCCGTCGGATAGCACTGCAGTATCTCCCTTTACGGCAGAATCGTCCGTCCCGCTGTCCGAGGAAGAAGACGATGACTCCGCACTCTCTCCGGAAGAATTCCTGTCAGAATTACCAACGGAAGGCAAAGAAGCGGATGATGCAGCAGAAGATGTCTGCACCATTTCTCCGGATCCCGCTGTTCCGACTCCGGCAGTGGAATCAGAAGAGTCCGCAGCAACCGCCTGAAGGATGCCCTGACTGCTCTCAGAAGATGCCACTGCGTCCTCTGATCCGACAGATACCGACGCCGATGTGCTCTGTACCGCCTCTCTGTTCTCCGGAGAGCTGTTTCTGCCAGAGGGAGATGCCATATAACGGATAAAAAGTATAACCATCACAGCGATCAGAATTGCCATGATGATCCTGAGCGGTCGGTTGTTAAAGATTCGTTTCCTTCCAGTCATTCGTTTCTCCTCCAATAACTGCTGAATGCTATTATAGCAAAGCCGCGCCGCATCTTCCATACGGAAGCCGCGCTCTGACAGAAAGTCCCACCGTTAACCTCTGCCAACGGTGGGAACTTTACTTCTGCCGCCTGCCCGTGGAAAGCAGGTCTGCCCTTGAATTTTATGCCTGAAAATAATAGCCGACCCCCCACTTCGTGTGAACGTACCGGGGTTCGGATGGATTGTCCTCAATCTTCTCGCGAAGCCGCCGGATATGGACGTCCACCGTCCTGACATCACCCGGATACTCATATCCCCACACGATATTCAGAAGATTATCACGGCTGTAAACCTTGTTCGGATTAAAAGCAAGAAGCTGCAGTACATCGAATTCCTTCGCGGTCAGATTGACCTCGCGGTCTCCGATAAAGACCCGGCGGCTGTCAATGTCCAGCCGCAGATCCCCTGCCTGAATGATCTTTGTCTTCTCCTCGGTCTTTTCCGTTTTTCTCGTTCTCCGGAGGATTGCCTTGATTCTGGCCTTAACCTCAAGAATATTAAACGGCTTCGTGATGTAATCATCGGCTCCGTATTCCAATCCCATGATCTTGTCCATATCCTCACCCTTCGCGGTGAGCATGATAATCGGAACATTGGAAAACTCCCGGATCTGCTGACAGACCTCAAGGCCGCTCATTTTCGGAAGCATCAGATCCAGAAGTATGATGTCATAATCATTCTCCTTCGCCAGATTGAGTGCCTCCTCTCCATCGTAGGCGCAGGACACCTCATACCCGTCCTGTTCCAGCGAAAACCGGATACCCTTTACGATAAGCTTTTCATCGTCAACTACCAGAACCTTATTTGCCATCTCCAGACCCCTGCCTCTAAATGTACATTTTCATACCACAATATCGTCCCGAATCTTCGCAAAAGCCTTTTCCTTGATTCCCTCGACATTCATGATGTCCTCGATTCTGGAAAAGCTCCCGTGTTTTTCGCGGTACGCCAGGATCGCGTCTGCCCGCGCAGCACCGATTCCATGTAATGTCATCAGTTCTTCCCTGCCGGCCGTGTTGATATTGACCTTTGCCTTCCCGGTTCCGCCTGCAGACAGATCCTCTCCCGAACCTGCGCTCTGTTCTGCCGTTCCGGCACCGCTGCCGTTCTTCGGAAGTTTCTCTGCCTCTTCTTTCGTATACACGGTGATCTGCTGTCCGTCAGCGACCTGTGCCGCCTGATTCAGGCTTCGTCCGTCTGCTTCTCCGGTCATTCCGCCGGCCATCGCAATCGCCTCGTACACCCGGCTTCCAGTCGGAAGTTCATAGACACCAGGCGCATTCACGGCTCCGCAGACATAGACATAACACATTTCCGATGTGCTATTCCCCACTCCTGCCGCACGTGCCTCGCCGGAAACATCTTCCGCTTCTCCTGCAACAGGCGCTTTGCCGGAACCGTCATCCGTTTCTCCTGCAGAAAGTGCTTTGCCGGAACCGTCATCCGTTTCTCCTGCAGAAAGTGCTTTGCCGGATGTTTTCTCTTCCGTAGCGGATGATCTGTCTGAACCATCCTCCCGCGAAGATAAGCCATCTAACCGGCCATTTGAAGATTCAAGAACAGCAGACCCGTATCGATAGATGCCCTCATCCTCTCCACAGCCTGATAGAAGAGCCGCGGCTGTAAACGCGATAAAAAGCAGAACGGAAGCATTGCGGATCCGCTTTCTGATTGTATTTATCATTTGTATCTCTCCGATCATCGTCATTTCCTGAATGTTTCCGATAAAGAGATACCCGACCATAAATATTGTAGCGAATTTTTGTAACAATTACAAGAGTAAAGACTCAGAAGAAGACTTTCGCGAAAGATTCAGAAGCGTTTTAAAACGAAGCTTCCAGTCTCCGAATCATTTCATCAATATCTTCCCTCTCGATGATGAGCGGGGGAACCAGGCGGATCACATCTGATCCCGCTGAGATAACCACAAGCCCGTTCTTCAAGGCGTTTCCGACGATTTCACCCACCGGTCTTCCTGTCACAACAAGCCCCTGCATAAATCCCCTGCCGCGGCGCGCCGAGAGAAAATCATATCTGTCTACAAGTGCGTCAAGCTGCTGCTCCAGGTATGGAGTCAGCTTTCTCACATGTTCGACAATGTGATTTTTCTCGAACAGGTCAAATACCGTGCTGACCGCACGCGTCGCAAGAGGATTTCCTCCGTAAGTGCTGCCATGGTCGCCCGGTACCAGAGACCGTGATGCCGCCTTCTCGTTCAGCACAAAGCAGCCGACGGGAACGCCGCAGCCAAGTGCCTTGGCACAGGTCATGATATCCGGCTGTACGCCGAATTCCTGCCATGCCCAGAGATTGCCGGTACGACCCATTCCGCATTGAATCTCATCCAGAATCAGCAAAATATCATGCTCATCGCAAAGCTTCCGGACTCCCTCAAGGAACTCCTTTTCGGCCGGATATATGCCTCCCTCCCCCTGCACAGTTTCCATGATAACCGCACAGGTCTTGCCGTTGATGCACTCTTCAACGCTCTTGAGGTCATTGAATCTGGCAAAACGGATTCCGCCGATCAGCGGCTTGAACGGTTCCTGATAGGAGGTATTTCCGGTGACGGAGAGTGCGCCAAGGCTTCTGCCATGGAAGGAATGCTCCATGGCAATGATTTCATGATCCGAACTCCCGTCCCTGAGCCATGCATACTTTCTTGCGGCTTTGATCGCGCCCTCGATTGCCTCTGTTCCGGAGTTTGTGAAAAACACCTTGCTCATGCCGCAGGACTGCGCCACTTTTCTCGCCGCTTCCGCCATCGGAACATTGTAGTACAGATTGGAGGTATGTATGATATGGTCGATCTGATCCTTCAGTGCGTCATTGTATTCCCGGTTTCCGTATCCGAGGCCGAAAACAGCGATGCCTGCCGCAAAATCCAGATATTTTTTTCCATCCGTGTCATAGAGATGAACCCCCTCACCTCTTTCGAATACTACCGGAAAACGGTTGTACGTGTGAAGAACATATTGATCGGTTTCCTGCATGATTTCTTCAGTCTTCATGATTAAATTTTTCCTCTTCATTTCTCAGAATTGCGGTGCCGATACCCTTGTTTGTAAAGATTTCCAGAAGCAGACAGTGCGGAATTCTTCCATCCAGAATATGCACCCGGTTTACTCCGTTATTGATGGCATTGATACAGTTCTGAAGCTTCGGGATCATTCCTCCCGCCACATGGCCGCTCTCCATCAGGCTCTTTGCTTCATCGATCGTGAGAAGAGAGATGAGTGTAGACGGGTCATCCTTGTCATAATATACGCCCTCAATATCACTGAGGAACGCCAGCTTCTCCGCCTTCACCGCTTCCGCAATTGCGCTGGCAGCATCATCGGCATTAATATTATAGGAATGATACTCGTCGTCGGCGCCAACCGGACAGACGATCGGAAGAAAGTCCTTTTCCAGAAGATCGTTCAGGACCTTCGGATCCACCTTGCGAATATCGCCCACGTAGCCGATATCCTCACCGTCGGAATACTTCTTGTCAACCTGAAGAAGTCCTCCGTCCTTTCCACTGATTCCTACAGCCTTTACGCCAAGGCTCTCAACCATGCTCACCAGTTCCTTATTCACCTTGTTCAGAACCATTTCGGCGATCTCCATGGTATCCTCATCTGTCACACGCAGTCCATTGACAAACCTCGGCTGCATGCCGACCTTTCCGACCCACCTTGAAATTTCCTTTCCGCCGCCATGAACGATAATCGGTTTGAATCCGACCAGCTTCAGCAGAACCACATCCTTGATGACATTCTTCTTCAGCTCATCGTCGATCATCGCGCTTCCGCCGTATTTTACCACTATAATCTTGCGGTTGAATCTCTGAATATAGGGGAGTGCCTCGATGAGAACCTCCGCCTTGTCTAAGTATTTCTGATTAACCATCTTTCACCTCCGGAGCCATGCAGAAATCAGGATCTGTAATCTGCGTTGATCTTAATATAATCATAGGTGAGGTCACAGCCCCAGGCTGTCGCCTCCTCGTTTCCCATCTTGACGTCTGCAATACACGTTACCGCATCCTCAGAGAGAATCTTTGTCGCCTCATCCTCGCTGTAGCCCGTCGAAACGCTGTTCTCTACGATTTTAATCCTACCGGCTTTGCTTTCAAAATAAAGATCCACATTCTCCGGATCAAATTTTGCACCCGAATATCCCATTGCGCAGAGGATTCTGCCCCAGTTTGCATCTCTTCCGTAGATCGCCGCCTTCGTAAGGTTTGATGTAACAATCGATTTCGCCAATGTTACAGCCTGATCCTTCGTCTTTGCGTGCACAACCTTTACTTCGAAAAGTCTGGTTGCTCCCTCTCCGTCGCCCGCAATCATCTTCGCAAGTTCACGGTTCACCGCAAAAAGCGCCTCGACGAATTTATCATAATCCTCTCCACGGGAGGTAATATCCGGATTCCCGGCAAGACCGTTCGCCATGATCACGCAGGTGTCGTTCGTGGAGGTGTCTCCATCAACCGAAATCATATTGTAAGTATCCTTCACCACCGTTGACAGCGCTTCCTGAAGCATCGTCCCGGAAATCACCGCATCCGTGGTGAGAAAAGAAAGCATCGTGCACATATTTGGATGAATCATGCCTGCGCCCTTGCACATTCCACCGATGGTCACTGTTTTTCCGCCCAGTTCGATCTGCACCGATACCTCCTTCGGATGCGTATCCGTGGTCATAATGGACTGTGCCGCAATAGAAGCCGCTTCCCGGGAATTGTCCAGCATCGGAGCAAGAAGATGGATTCCCTTTTCAATGACATCTACCGGGATCTGCGCTCCGATCACTCCGGTCGAACCGATCAGCACCGAGTCCACAGGAATATCAAGCTCTCTTGATGCTGCCTCAGCCGTTTTCCGACAGGCCTCATAGCCCTGTGCACCCGTAGCCGCATTTGCGATTCCGCTGTTGATCACAACCGCCTGCGCGCTCTTGCTGTCATGCACCACATGCTGATCCCATTTCACCGGAGCCGCCTTGACAAGATTCGTCGTAAAAGTACCCGCAACAACACAGGGCACAATACTGTAAATCATCGCCATATCCTTTGTATTTCCCTTTTTAATGCCAGTGTGTCCGCCCGCAGCCTTAAATCCCATAGCTGCTGTCACACCATCATGTCCGATCTTCATATAAAACCTCCTCCTCGTCGATTCTCTGTTAAGAATAAACTTCTTTTTCGGATATGTAAAGAGTGAATTGTGCATAATTATGCATTAAATTTTAATTTTATGCATATTATTTCAACTTAATGCATTTAGCTCTTGCATATCATACACAAGTGATGTATATTCGTGTATAAGTCCAGTCGCAATGTTCTTGGCTCACGGGGAGCTTGCTCACCAGTGAGCAAGAACATTAGCGACGACAACAGGTATGAGCATGGAGCGTTGCGAAGCAACGCGAGAATGCGAATGCCTGTTAGCGGCACGAAAGCTGCGAAGCAGCGAAGTGACGCGGGGACTTATACACGACACACTTCGAAACGCAAACAGTTCGCCTGTCGCGAAGCGCGCGTAAGAGACTGTATGCGATTTCGAAGACAACAGGTATGAGCGTGAAGCGGTGCGAAGCTGCCCAAAATCCGCTTCAATTCACCGGAAATGCTTGTTCCGTCCCCGGCGACCCGGTATAATGAGAATGTTCCGTGTTCCGGTCCATGTACAAGCCCTTCCGCTTCTGTACAACCGGCATACCGGCTGCATCCGATAAAATCGGTAATTTCATATTTGATATATATAAAGGAGGAAATTTCCCATGAGTGAAAAGGTTGTTCTTGCATATTCCGGCGGTCTGGATACCACAGCGCTGATTCCCTGGCTGAAGGAGAACTTCGGATATGAGATCATCTGCTGCTGCATCAACTGCGGACAGGAAGAAGAGCTGACCGATGACAATCTGAACGAAAGAGCGCTGAGCTCCGGAGCTTCCAAGCTCTACATCATCGATGTCATCGACGAATTTGCTGAGGATTACATCATGCCCTGTGTCAAGGCAGGTGCGGTCTATGAGCACAGCTATCTTCTCGGTACCTCTATGGCACGCCCGCTGATCGCGAAAAAGCTTGTTGAAGTAGCGCACAAGGAAGGCGCAACCGCCATCTGCCATGGAGCAACCGGAAAGGGTAATGATCAGATCCGTTTTGAGCTCGGCATCAAAGCCCTTGATCCCACCATTAAGATCATCGCCCCCTGGCGTATGACCGACGTATGGACCATGCAGTCCCGTGAAGATGAAATCCAGTACTGCAAGGACCACGGCATCGACCTTCCTTTCTCCATGGGCAAGGGCTACAGCCGTGACCGGAATCTGTGGCATATCAGTCACGAAGGTCTCGAGCTGGAAGATCCTTCACAGGCACCAAACTATGATAAACTTCTGGTCCTGAGTGTCACCCCCGAAAAAGCACCGGACAAGGTCACCGACCTTACCCTTACCTTTGAAAAGGGTGTCCCGAAGACGCTGAACGGCAAGGAAATGAAAGTAGCCGAGATCATCGAAGAACTGAACAAGCTTGGCGGCGCAAATGGAATCGGCATCATCGATATCGTGGAGAACCGTGTCGTTGGAATGAAATCCCGCGGCGTCTATGAAACCCCGGGCGGAACAATCCTCATGGCCGCGCACGATCAGCTTGAGGAACTCGTGCTTGACCGCGAAACCATGGAGACAAAGAAAAAACTCGGAAGCCAGCTGGCACAGATTGTTTACGAAGGAAAATGGTTTACTCCTCTTCGCGAAGCCATCAGCGCATTTGTCGAGTCTACCCAGAATGTCGTAACCGGCGAAGTAAAGCTTAAGCTCTACAAGGGCAACATCATCCGCAACGGAACGACTTCTCCGTACAGCCTCTACAACTCCTCCCTGGCTTCCTTCACCACCGGAGATCTTTATGATCACAGTGATGCAAGCGGATTTATCAATCTCTTCGGACTGCCGCTGAAGGTACGCGCCCTCATGATGGAAGATGTCAAGAAGCAGAATAAAAATAAATGAATCACTACAAATAAATAGCAGATTCATCCAATGGGGACTGCCGCTCATATGGCAGTCCCTTTTTCTTTTTCGAATATTCTCGTTGTCCCCTCCGTGGTCTCGATCCGGATTCCCGTATATATCAGTCCCTTTTTCCGTAATATCCGCAGACGGGAAGGCATATTTAACATTAATCCTGCGTTTTTTCTGTATTTTTTGTGCAACTTTAGCATTATCTATGGTATAATCGTTATATGAATCCTCAGCTTATAGAGAAAGATTCGCAGAATACAGAAAGCTGATATCCGGCGGCTGTAAGAGGAAAGGAGCACAATATGGACAAAAACTATGTCAAAATACCGGCGGTTATGAATTCGAATGTATCCTTGAAGGTGATCCGGGGTCATTTTGCGACCTCACACTCCCATATCAACTGTTTCTTCGATATCACAACCATGAAGACCCGCTGCAGCGAGGCGCACAACGTCGCATCTCTTCTTGCCATGCACTACTCCGTTGATACGCAGGTTGATACAATCATCTGCATGGATGGCATGGAGGTTATCGGCACATACCTCGCGGAAGAGCTTACAAAATCCGGAATTCTCTCTATCAACGCACACAAGACCATCTATGTTGTCTCCCCCGAATACATCGCATCAGGACAGATCATTTTCCGCGACAACATGCAGATTGCGCTCCGCGGCAAGCACGTGCTGCTTCTCCTGGGCTCCATCACAACAGGCCGTTCGCTGGCAACGATTCTCGAGAGTGTCCGCTATTACGGCGCAACCGTCAGCGGCGCATGTGCCATCTTCAGCGCAGTGGATGAGGTCAAGGGAATCAAGGTCGCGGCAGCCTTCCATGCGTCCGACGTTCCCGAATACGAATCCTACAAGACCAGTGAATGTCCGCTCTGCAAAAAGAAGGTTCCGATCGACGCTCTCGTCAACAGCTTCGGTTATTCTCTGCTCTGACAACGAGATAAAACACGCTGCGCGAGTTTTATCTCGCTATCGCGACGCTCGCGTAAAAAAAGCCCATATCCTTCGACGATATCGTCCGGATATGGGTCTTTTCATTACTTATTCCGCGTCTGCCGCCTGTTCCTTCGACTGAAGCCATTTCTCGTATTCCGGATCTCCCGCATCCAGATACATCTCCCGAAAGATCTTCTTGCCACATTCCGTCCGGAATATTTTGCTGTATGCGCTCTGGATTCCCGTAATGGAAGAATGATCTTCGTACAGATTCACCAGAAAATCTGCCTCGACCAGAATCTGGTAATCCATTCCGTCAATGTCTTTATAGGTGTGATGATGACCGATCAGATAGCAGATCCTGTCAATCTCATCCTTTTCAAACCCGATCTTTTCCAGAATAGGCTTTGCTTCGGCCGGTCCGTACTTCTCCTGCAGTTTTCCATCGCTCTTGCCACACAGGATCTCTGCCCTGTGAATTCCGATATCATGAACATAAGCGGCAGCCTCGAGGATCAGCTGCGTCTTCTCATCGAGACCTTCGCCTCGCCCGATTATCGCCGAGAAAGCATGCACCTTGATCAGATGCTGAATCCGCATTGGATCCCTCCGGTCATAATCGATCATTGCCAGACATAATCTGTCGAGCATCTTCCTGCTGTCTGCTTTCATATAGGCCTCCCTTGAATTCTATTTTCCTGAAACACTGATCCTTTGTATAAAAAAACAGCAGAACCACATTTCTGCGCCATTCTGCTGTCCATTATCCATCCGGACCAGATGATCACAGACGTCCACGCCCGTAACGACGGACACAGATCGCTGTGCATTTGGCCCGTTCACTTTCAGAATCAGTTATCGATGCTGTAGTTCGGAGCCTCCTTTGTGATATGAATGTCATGAGGATGCGACTCCTTGAGTGCCGCGGAAGAAATCTTGATGAACTTTCCGGTTTTCTGCAGTGTCGGAATATCTGCCGCTCCGCAGTAGCCCATACCCGAGCGAAGGCCTCCGATCATCTGGAAAATCGTATCCTCCACAGAACCCCTGTATGCCACACGGCCCTCTACGCCTTCCGGCACGAGCTTCTTCGCGCCCGCCTGGAAATAACGATCAGCGCTGCCGTGTGCCTGAGACATCGCTCCCATGGATCCCATGCCGCGGTATACCTTGTACTTTCTTCCCTGGAACAGCTCAAATTCGCCCGGAGCCTCGTCACATCCGGCGAACATACTTCCCATCATGCAGACATTACCACCGGCAGCAATCGCCTTCACAATATCTCCGGAGAACTGGATACCGCCGTCCGCGATGATCGGTGTGCCGGTTTTCTTTGCCTCTTCATAGCAGTTCATGATCGCAGTAACCTGCGGAACACCGATGCCTGCCACGACACGGGTGGTACAGATCGAACCAGGTCCGATTCCTACCTTGACGCAGTCCGCGCCAGCTTCGATCAGATCATGTGTGGCCTCCGCTGTCGCAACATTTCCCGCGATAACCTGAAGATCCGGATATGCGCTCTTAACCATCCGCAGACATTTGAAGATATTCGCGGAATGGCCATGTGCGGAGTCGATAACCACGCAGTCCACATGTGCCTTGACCAGCGCATCCACCCGCTCCAGGACATCATCGGTAATGCCGATGGCAGCTCCGCACAGAAGACGTCCGTATGCATCCTTTGCGGCATTCGGATATTTAATCTGCTTCTCGATATCCTTGATTGTGATCAGGCCCTTCAGATTTCCCTCATCATCGACGATCGGGAGTTTTTCCTTCCGTGCCTTGGCCAGAAGACTCTTCGCCTCTTCAAGCGTAACACCCTCTTTTGCCGTAATCAGATTTTCTGAAGTCATCGATTCCTTGATCTTCTTGCTGAAATCAGTTTCAAACAGAAGGTCACGGTTTGTAATAATTCCGACAAGCTTCTTGCCGACCGTGATCGGCACACCCGAGATGCGGTACTTCGCCATAAGCGCGTTGGCATCCGCCAGCGTATCCTCCGGGGAAAGATAGAAGGGATCTGTAATGACACCGTTTTCCGAACGTTTTACCTTATCGACCTCGTCTGCCTGCTGTTCGATTGTCATGTTCTTATGGATGATTCCGATACCGCCCTGTCTGGCCATCGCAATCGCCATGCGATGCTCGGTAACCGTATCCATACCTGCGCTCATCATCGGGATATTCAATTTGATCTTCTTTGTCAGATATGTGCTCAAATCCACCATATTCGGTGTAACCGTCGAATACTGCGGTACTAAAAGCACATCATCAAATGTAATACCCTCTCCGATAATCTGTCCCATAAACGTTCTTCCTTTCTTCTATCTGACTGTTAATGTGAATAAAATAGCTATACAGATCAGAGCCCTGCAAAGAGCAGAAGTCTGTGACGAAACGAAATCTTAGATATGCATGAGAAAATCGCAATCATATGTCTGCCGTCTGCACATGTTCTGAATAATTTGAAAAAAGTTTAGCAAACCGCACACTGAAAGTCAATGCCTTGTGCGGATAAAAAAGGCTGCCAAAAAGGCTGCCACGCCGGACCTGTCCCGGTCCGGGCAAGCAGCCTGTTCGCTCAATTTGTGAAGAAACGGCTCGGAGCCCGCATCCGCATATCCTTAAGCATGTCTTCACTCGGCGATATAAGAACCTTCTGTCTTTCCTGCTTTGAGGAGATCACAAACGCCCAGGCATTTTTCTCGTCCTCCGGCGTACCCGATGTATAATCAACCACCTTCACATTTTTAAAACCGGAGAGATGATCCGACCCCACCGGAGCGATAACCTCTGCTTCACTCAAGTCATAGGAAGCGCCCTTCTTCCTCGACTGTTTGGAAAAAATCCTGTCAATATCCAGCACTCCGTTTACATAGGAGTACTCATATTCTACGCTCTGTCTGGGAATCAGCCAGATATCGAGCAGAATCATACCAAATCCCGCAAGCAGAAACGCAGGATGCACCATAATTCCGGAAACGAACATCAGGATCGTAAGCAACACAAAGAAAACCTTAATGAACCGGTTCTTCATGGTTGGCTGTACGGAAATCAGTTTTTCCTTAAATAAATCACTCATACCTTTTCTCCTGTCACTTTGGAATTCTCAGATGCCATTATCATAGCATTTTTTGAAGCGAGATAAAACACGCTGCGCGAGTTTTATCCCGCTATCGCGACGCTCGCCGCACACGAATACTTCGCATTCGCCTGCGGCTCACTGTTCACGTAAACGAGATAAAACACGCTGCGCGAGTTTTATCTCGCTATCGCGACGCTCGCCGCACACGAATACTTCGCATTCGCCTGCGGCTCACTGTTCGCGTAAATAAATGTCAGCATGGATTCACCCGGCTGCGCCCGGAGCACTCCCTGTATTCTGTGATGAAGAAGCACTGACGGTATTTTCAGAACCGGAATTGTCTCCCTCGCTGGAAGAAGTACTGGTCAGCAAACGATCCGCGGAAGAGCTGCCGACTGTCTCAGAGGAGGATGAAGACACGGAGGAACTGTTCACACTTTCCGTTCCACTGCCCCCGTTTTCCGCTCCACTGTCAGATACAGAAGAAGCATTTAAGGTGTCCGCAAGATTTGTGTCCGCCAGCAGAGTGTCTGCGCTGTAGAGGAACAGCACATCTGTGATTCCGTAAGAGGTAATGGCAGTCTCGATATCGTCGTAATAATATCTCGGGTCCACCATGATAATGCTCTGAAAATACGGATACAGAAACTGCATGAAGCTGTTCGCATAGGAGTCCTTGAATACCAGCAGATTTCTTCCATTGTTGGCGGTCGTCCGAATCTCCACCACAGGATGATTTCCGCCGAAGAACACCTGATACTGATCCTTTTCCTTCAGCTTGTCACTCATAAACATGGATGTGCTCTTCTCGCCCGTGTCAGGATAGGTCACGTAATACTCCACATCTGTTCCGTCGGGCTGATAGATTTCAATTGAATCCCGCGAAATGTGACGCCCGCTTCTCGACGCCAGAGTGCCCTGGAAGGAATCCGACACCGTGTAAATCGTGTTATCTGTGATCGGTGTGTCAATCCCGAGCTGATTTGCGGCGCCCAGAAAGACTTCATAAGCACCCAGGCTGGTCCAGTGATGGTCTGTCTTGTAGTAGATCTTCTGATCCTTATTCTTCTGCATCACACCGATGGCGTCAATGCTCTGTATTTTGCTGTCCAGGCTATTCTCAAATCCGCGGATATCTGAGATCTGATCCTCTGCCGGAGCATTCCGGGGAAGCTTGTCCGTGAGTATGCTTGCCGCATCCGGAATCATCAGAAGGTTCATGTTCAGATCACTGTGTCTTCCGGAAAAATCATTGATGGCATTTTCTGTCGCGTTAACTGTTTTCTGGTCCGGCACGACCGGCTTCGACAGAAGATATCCGTCTTTTCCGAAATACACATTCTCAGATTCCCGGTTTCCCAGAATCATCGTACCCAGAGAACGGATATTCATCCATATATCCCGGCCGACAAATTGATCCGATTCATAGCTGTTGAAATCACGGAAGAAATCGCCGTTAGCGAGGGATGCCGCCGAAATTTTCGGCAGCTGGGCAAGGTTTCTGTTCTCGTCCGGTGAAAACTCTCTGCTCGGCACAATGAGATTCACGACAAAAATAACCGCGACGGCTCCGAGAAAAATCCGGGTGAGCAGATCGTAGAAATATGCTTTTTTCTTCCCTTTCCGCAATTTTGGTTTCTTCGGCACAAGACCGGGAACTTTCCTTAGTGCCTCGCGATATCTGCTTTTCCTGCCGCCAGCCGCGTTTCCGCGCCTCTCCGCCGCTCCGGCTGACGTCCTGCTTCTTCCGCCGTCTGCCGCATTTCCGCGCCTCTCCGCCGCTCCGGCTGACGTCCTGCTTCTTCCGCCGTCTGCCACGTTTCCGCGCCTCTCCGATGCTCCGGCTGATGCCCTGCTTCCTCTGCCGCCTGCCGCGTTTCCGCGCCTCTCCGCCGCTCCGGCTGACGTCCTGCTTCTTCCGCCGCCTGCCGCGTTTCCTTGTCTCTCCGCCGCTCCGGCTGACATCCTGCTTCTTTCCTCCTCCGCTCTTCCGGAAGTTCGTTTCGAACTGTCCGGCCTGGTCTTCATACGCAGCGGCAGATCATCCGGATAGATCGGCGACGAGTTACCTTTCTTATTGTTATTATCACTGTAATCCGTCATTATCTTCACCTTTCAGAACCTGAAATACAGGAATGTAGAATATGTGGCCCCGACCATATTTGCCACGCAGAAAATCAGCAGCACCACATGAAGCGCAGCCGACAGATAGATCATGTTCTTTCTGCCCCTGTATACCAGAGTGTCATGAAGCCTTGTCAGAAGCGGGCCGCAGCAGATCAACGCAATGATCAGCAGAACCAGATTGCTCGTCAGGTAATAGGCACTGGCTCCATTTGCAAAACCGAGCCCGTCCGCTCCGAACATCTGTCCGAGATAGTGGAACGCCCCTCCGATCGACGGAGTGAAGAAAAAAATCCACCCAACGAAGGCAATCAGATCGGTCAGAAGAATTCGAAGCCACTTCGGGATCAGAAGCCGTTTCTGGCCGATCGCAAATTTTTCCAGAATGACAAAGAAGCCGTGGTAAATACCCCAGAAGAGGAAATTCAGAGTATTTCCATGCCAGAGTCCGGTCAGAATCCAGACAACCGCGAGATTGCGGAACTGTTTCTCACGGGAACAGCGGTTTCCTCCCATCGGAATATAGACGTAATCGCGAAACCAGGCGCCAAGCGATATATGCCATCTTCTCCAGAAATCCGTCACTCCGTCTGACAGATATGGATAATTGAAGTTCTTCTCTATCCGAAAGCCGAACATCCCTGCAAGGCCGATCGCCATATCGGAATATCCGCTGAAGTCAAAGTAAAGCTCCAGAGAATAGAAAATCATGCCCAGCCATGCCGTCAGGCCGGCCATCTGACTCAGGCTGCTGATCTGATGAAAAGCGGTGCTCAGATTGTCCGCAATCAGCACCTTCTTAAACAGGCCGATGATAAACAGATGCATACCGGATGTAAAATATCTGTTTTTTGCCGTTTTCTGCACAAGCTGTTCCCGGAAATCCTTGTACTGCATAATCGGACCGGAGATGAGCTTAGGGAAGAACAGGATATAAAGCATCTCATTCAGGATGTTCCCGTCATCCTCTACCCTTCCGTAATAAATGTCGAAAACATACGAGAGCGCAGAAAAAGTATAGAAAGACATTCCCACGGGAAGAGCAAGCCTGCTGTACTTGAAAATGCCCAGTACCGCGACATCCACAACTACCGCGACAATGACAGTCACCTTACGCCGCAGCCCGTTCCCTGCATCCGCGGACAGCATTCGGATCTGCTGTCCAGAGATATAATTGAACAGCACCGATATCACGAGAACCAAAACGCTCGGAGCATCTCCCCACACATAAAACAGAACGCTGAAAATCAGAAGCGCTGCCTTGCGCCAGATACTTTTCTCTGCCGGTATCAGATGATATACAAGAAGCGAAACCGGCAGGAATAAGAAAATAAAACTTAGTGTGCTGAATGTCATATCACGGTCTCCCCCTTACAGAGCGTTCTCAAATTCCTGCCCGATCTCTCCCGCCTTATCCGCAGAAACAAACAGTGCATAATTTCCCCGGATAGAAATGATGCTTTTCTCAAGCATGGCATATTGATACGTTCCGTAGCCGTTAAAATTGTTCATCTGTGTCTTTTTTCTGGACTCCATAGCACTCCTCACCATTTCCTGATCGCCCGTATCCTTCAGCCTGACCAGGAGAATTTCCTCCGCTCCCATGTTTGTCTTTGGATAATAAAGCCGTATGCCGTCAAACCGGGCCGGATCAAGTCCGTACAGCCGGCGGATCATCTGGTTGGATCCCTCCTGCATCTTAGACATATCCGCATCCGCTGTCACCGCATCCCACACCGTATCAAAATCAGCCTTGCTGATCCGGTTTCCCGTAAAGCTGTGAACCAGAAATACAACGATCAATACCACAAGAATCCATTTGACAATTTCCAGAGCTGTCAGCCTTATACTTTTTGTCTTCATACCTATACTGAATCCCTTATCTTCTATACTGAATCCCTTATATGAATCCCATATCGGAATTTCTTGTCTGAATGCATTTTGTAAAGTCAGCTGAGCCGAGATCAGGGCTGTAAGAACCAGAACTACCTGCACCACAACCGTCTACGTTCTGCCAGGCTGTTTTTCCGGCTTCACGAAGAAGTACTGCTGCTTTTTCCCGAAGAAGAAGCTACATTCTCTGAAGACGCAGAGACGATACTCTCTGACGAAACCGCTGCATCGTCATCCGAGGAAGATACCACATCCTCCGATCCGTCTCCCTGCGCCTGCTGCTCATCATAGACACTCAGCATCATCTGTGTCGCCCACAGCGGATAAAAATCCCGCTGGACATGAATCGAATCCGGATCATACAAATCCTGATGCTCACTCACCAGACCATCGACATCAACCCAGCCGAATCCTTTTTCCTTTACCATCTGGTGGACTGCGTCACTCCATTCCGGAATATTACCCCACGCTGGGGTAGAATCAATTGCGGGCTGCTGTGCCGGAATGATGGAATTGACAAAAATGGACGTATTCGGCAGCTTCTTATGCAGCTCATCCAGTATCGAAGCGTAATCCTTTACATAGTCTTCCTTTGTGCTCCAGAGTCCGATAGAAATATCATTCAGGCCATAGCAGAGGAACAGATTCGCCGGGTTCAGCTGCACCAGCTCATCCTCATGATCTTTAATATTGGCAATGGTATTTCCGGCATCCGCCAGAACGCGGGACTGGGGAAGAAACTCAAAGGTGTAGAAGCCGACCGCTCTGGAATCCCCCATAATCACAGAATCTCCGAACAGACTCCACACATCGATGGTTCCATCCTCCAGCTTCTTCTGCATCTCGGCACGTTCCGCCTGCATTTTCGCCTTCTTCTGCTCGGTCAGAATCTGCTCCACCGTTTTCGGGTCCTTGCTTTCCTGCGCTTTCAGAAACGCCACTCCCTCTTTGATCTCTGCGGTTTTCTTACTGCGTCCGCCGCCGACTGCAGCCGCAATAATCGCGGCTGGAACGCCGATGGCAATGACTGCCGCAATCACAAAACGTCTGGAACGGAATCTCCCGTTTCCGCGTAAATTCATAACCTCGTCGTTCTCCTTCCCCTTCACGTTTACCCAAACAATAATTATATCGGAAATACTATCTAAAAATCGGATGAATATGTTTCAAATTCGTTAAGTTTTCGTAATATTTCGTATCTCAAGTTTCTGATACACAGATGTTTTTTATTATACCATATCCCCTGACATCTGCGGATTCTGATTTCCCCATCCTTCATAATTTCTAGCGTCATCGGTCCTTATTGATAAATTGCACAAGAAAGTGCATGTATTCTCGTCACTCTGACGAAGGTTCCGTCAATTCAATACCCAATACGACGAAACCTGCCCCAAATAATTGTTGACAATACCGTAGCAAAAAAAAAGCCTTTCACGTATACTACTGATCGTAAATAAAAACCGTTCACATTTTGTTGTCTCTCCGGACAGCGACAGACGTCTCGCAGAGTTTTCTCTGAACAGCAGCCGCGCACCGCAGAACAGCAATCCTTATTATCAGAAATTCAGAGATTCATTTTATTTAAGGAGGACAGGACAATGTCTAGTTTGAGTCTGGAGCACATCGGAAAAAAGTATCCCAACGGCTTTGAAGCTGTTAAGGATTTCAATCTTGATATCGCAGATAAGGAATTCATCATTTTTGTAGGACCTTCTGGATGCGGAAAATCCACTACCCTTCGTATGATCGCCGGCCTTGAGGACATCACCTCCGGCACATTGAAAATCGGCGACAAGGTCATGAACGATGTAGATCCGAAGGACCGCGATATCGCCATGGTTTTCCAGAACTATGCTCTCTATCCGCATATGACCGTTTACGACAACATGGCTTTCGGACTTAAGCTTCGTAAGGTTCCGAAGGATGAGATCGACAAGAAGGTCAGAGACGCAGCCAAGATCCTTGATCTGGAGCATCTGCTGGACCGTAAGCCGAAGGCTCTGTCCGGTGGTCAGAGACAGCGTGTAGCCATGGGACGTGCTATCGTTCGTAATCCCCGTGTCTTCCTGATGGATGAGCCGCTCTCCAACCTGGATGCAAAGCTCCGTGTTCAGATGAGAACCGAGATTGCAAAGCTGCACGACAGACTGGGCGCAACCATCATCTATGTAACCCATGACCAGACCGAGGCTATGACCCTTGGTACCAGAATCGTTGTTATGAAGGAAGGCGTCGTTCAGCAGGTTGATACTCCTCAGGTTCTCTACGATGAGCCTTGCAATCTCTTTGTTGCCGGATTCATCGGTTCTCCGCAGATGAACTTCCTTGATGCAGTTGTCGAGGAGAAGGCCGGAACTATCCAGCTGAATTTCGCAGGTCAGAGATTTACTCTTCCGGAGAAGAAGGGCAAAGTCCTCAAGGAGAAAGGCTACGTAGGAAAGACCGTTGTTGCAGGTATCCGTCCTGAGCATCTGTCTGACGATCCGGAAGTCATCGCAAAGAATCCGGGTGAAGTATTCTCCGCAAAGATCAACGTATATGAGCTTCTCGGCGCGGAAGTATTCCTGTACTTCGATTATGACAACACAGCTATGACGGCTCGTGTAAATCCGAAGACACCGGCGAGAACAGGTTCTGAGGTTAAATTTGCGATCGACATGGAAAAGCTTCATGTATTCGACAAAGAGACCGAACTTGCCATCGTTCATTGATTCCATATTACTGATCAGAATATCTGACACAAGAGCACTCCGCAGATTCACCTCTGCGGAGTGCTTTCTTTTGCAGCTGCAGGGATTTTTTCTGTCTGACATACCGTTCATCTACTTGATTCGAAAAAGTTATTATTCTAAAATAAACAGTATACAGAAGTCTTCCGGTCTCTGAAGCTCTGTGCGAAACCGGAGGCAATGAACAGGATTTGATAAATCGTCATAATAAAATCCAAGCGAATCTGAGAATAGAACGGATAATAGAATCTTCAATAAAATTTTAAATAGAATCACTTAAATTGAATCTCAAAGGATTGCATTTCACGAGAAGGGGTCTTTATGATTAACAGTAGAATTTTAAGCAAAGCCATACAGCAGCTTCAAGATATTACCGGAACCGAACTCACACTTTATGGCAAAAACGGAAGCAGAATCACCGGAGATACAGCTTCCGGTGAAGAGGAGGACACTTCCGTCCGTGAACTGATCCGTTCAGCCGCAGACAGCATGACAATCGGCGGCACCACCTACCTGAAGGTCTATGACGATGATATGCCCGTGTACTATCTTGCTGCGGCGGGAGGGCAGAGCCCGGAAATCACCGGCAGAATCGCGGTCAGCGAATTACAGAATCTTCTTTCTTTTTCACATGAGCGGATGGATAGAAATCACTTCATACAGAATGTTCTTCTTGATAATCTGCTTGCCCCTGATATTCATTCCGAGGCAAAAAAGCTGAAAATCCGCGAAGATGTGAACCGGATTGTATATCTGACTGAGACAAGCGAGAAGGACACGGATCTTGCCCTCCAGACGCTGAAGGCCATGTACGCCTCCACCGGCAACGAATTCCTGACCATTGTCGATGCCACCCATATAGCAGTCGTTTCCGAAATCACAGGTCCGGATGACGCCGCAAAGACCGCACATACGCTTTCTGACATGCTGAACGCCGAGGCGATGATTCAGGTAAGGGTTGCCTACGGCCTTCCCACCAACCTCCTCGATCACCTGTCGCAGTCCTATAAGGAGGCACAGCTTGCTATCGATGTGGGACGAATCTTCTACCCGGATCTTCATGTGATCTCCTACGGCAATCTCGGCATCGGACGGCTGATCTTCCAGCTTCCTCACTCCCTCTGCGAGCTGTTTCTTCGCGAAACCTTTGATCATGATGTTTTTGCAGAGCTTGATGAAGAAACCCTGACAACAATCCGGCAGTTCTTTGACAATAACCTTAACATCTCGGAGACTGCGCGTCAGCTCTATATCCACCGCAACACCCTTGTGTACCGCATTGAAAAACTCCAGAAAACGACCGGCCTCGATATCCGTCGTTTTGATGAGGCGATGACCTTTAAAATTGCCATGATGGTCAATAACTATCTGAAGAATACGCAGAAATAACGCGAAAAAAAGCCAATAACCCGATCGAACACGAGGGGGTGATTTTCCCCCTCGTCATAGCGAGATAAAACACGCTGCGCGAGTTTTATCTCGCTATCGCGACGCTCGCCGCACACGAATACTTCGCATTCGGCTGCGGCTCACTGTTCGCGTAAAAAAACCGCCGCACTTTCGTTTACGCGAAACGTGCGGCGGCATTTTTCATTTATATCATCCCGTTATTCAGATTCCGGTGGACAGGATTACATCATGCCCATTCCCGGATTTCCGCCTGCCGGAGCAGCCGGAGCCGGCTCTTTAATTGTAGATACAGCAGCCTCAGTAGTAAGCAGAGACGATGCAACGGATGTAGCGTTCTGCAGAGCGCTTCTAGTAACCTTAGCCGGATCCAGGATACCTGCCTCGATCATATCTACATACTCTTCATTGTAAGCATCAAATCCAACGCCTACCTTGGACTCTCTTACCTTGTCGATGATCACTGCGCCCTCAAGTCCTGCGTTTGCAGCAATTGTTGCCAGAGGTGCTTCAAGTGCCTTCATGACAATCTTTGCGCCTGTCTTCTCATCGCCCTCAAGGGTATCAACAAACTTTGCCAGTTCCTTGGATGCGTGTACATAAGCAGAACCGCCTCCGGCGATAACGCCCTCTTCCACAGCTGCTCTTGTAGCGTTCAGAGCATCCTCCATGCGGAGCTTTGCTTCCTTCATCTCAGTCTCAGTAGCAGCACCGACACGAATAACCGCTACGCCGCCAGCCAGCTTTGCAAGCCTCTCCTGAAGCTTCTCGCGGTCGAAATCAGATTTTGTCTCGGCAATCTGAGCCTTAATCTGAGCAATACGGTTCTTGATTGCTTCCTTGTCGCCGGCGCCGTCGACGATGGTTGTGGTTTCCTTCTTAACCTGAACAGTTTTTGCCTTTCCGAGCATATCCATGGTAGCATCCTTGAGCTCGATGCCGAGGTCAGAGGAGATAACCTGTCCGCCGGTCAGGATTGCGATATCCTGAAGCATCTCTTTTCTTCTGTCGCCATAGCCCGGTGCCTTCACCGCACATACCTTGAAGGTTCCGCGGAGCTTGTTGACAATCAATGTGGACAGCGCCTCGCCCTCAACATCCTCAGCGATGATCAGAAGGCTTGCGCTGGACTGAACGATTTTCTCAAGAAGCGGAAGGATATCCTGAATGTTGCCGATCTTCTTGTCTGTGATCAGGATATACGGGCTGTCCAGATCTGCCTCCATTTTCTCCATGTCCGTTGCAAGATATGCGGAAACATATCCTCTGTCAAACTGCATACCTTTTACAAGGTCAAGCTCTGTCTGCATTGTCTTGGATTCCTCGATGGTGATGACGCCATCATTTGTTACGGACTCCATCGCATCTGCAACCATATTGCCAACGGCTTCATCTCCGGATGAAACAGCGGCTACTCTCGCAATCTGCTTTTTGCTGGTAACCTTCTCGCTCATCTCCTTGATCAGGTCTACCGTCTTGTCTGTAGCCTTCTTCATGCCTTTTCTGAGAACGATCGGGTTAGCACCTGCAGCCAGGTTCTTCATTCCCTCATTTACCATTGCCTGCGCAAGTACGGTAGCGGTTGTGGTGCCATCGCCGGCAACATCATTTGTCTTGGATGCAACCTCACGAATAAGCTGAGCGCCCATGTTTTCAAAGCCATCCTCAAGCTCGATTTCCTTAGCGATCGTAACGCCATCATTTGTAATGGTCGGTGCGCCATAGGATTTATCCAGAACAACATTACGTCCCTTCGGTCCCAGAGTCACCTTAACTGTATTTGCAAGCTTATCTACGCCAGCCTGAAGAGCGGTTCTGGCATCTGCGCCGTATTTAATTTCCTTAGCCATTGTACATTCCTCCTGTATATTCCTGTTCTCTATCTGTCTGTCCGGGATTTTTTAATTACCCGTTTCCGGCAGACACTGATTCAAGTATAATTCCACATAATTATCTGTTTCACAGCCGATTTTCGTATCCGTCGTCAGTCATCCGATAACCGGCTGTCGTCTCAGACTTCAGTATTCCTGATAATCGGTTTCCGTATTAATCCTCAATAATCGCGAGAATATCTTCCTGCTTTGATACGATATATTCCTCGCCGTCAGCCTTAAAATGAGTTCCTGCATACTGAGCAAAAATAACCTTGTCGCCCGGCTTTACTTCCATCTTTACTTTATCGGTTCCTGGTCCTACCGCAATTACAGTTGCCTCCTGCGGCTTCTCCTGCGCTGCAGATGTAAGAATAATACCGGATTTTGTCTTCTCCTCTGCTTCAACCTGTTTCAGTACAACTCTGTCACCAAGTGGAACTAACTTCATAATCTTCAGCCTCCTTATATGGATTTCAATCTTTCACTAATTCTTATGTTTATTAGCACTCATTACCTTTGAGTGCTACTCAACGATATTAATAATAGTTTCAAAAGCTCTATTTCGCAAATCGGTTTTATAACACTGTATCTCGTTATTGCTCGTTATTTCTTCATATTTCTCCTATTTTCTCACTAATTTACTGTTTTTTATTTCAAATCCGATTTCAACAAAAAACGATCCGGTCTGCTTCCCGATTTCAGCGAAACAGGATCCGGTCTGCTTCCTGATCTTAGCGAAACAGGATCCGGTCTGCTTCCTGATCTCAGCGAAACAGAACCCGGTTTGTTTCCTCACCAAAATCATTCTTGCACGAAAAATACCGCGGCTCTGTATGCCGCGGTATTTTTCGTGTATTCTTTCATTATGTAATGAGGCCTGTTTCGTGAGAGTTCCTGTTCCGTCCGATTATATCTAGTAAAGTCCATTTCCAGCTGCTATTCCCGAATATGTCCCGCCTCTTCACGCCGTATGCAGACTTCCGTCTCTCCGGCAGACGAATCAATCAGGCCTTGGCCTTTTTGGCGTTTTCCTGCGTTCTCTTTTCTTTAATCTCAGCCAGTTCGTCGAATATATAATCGTTCAGCACCTTGATGTAGGTGCCTTTCATTCCGCTTGATCTTGATTCAATGACGCCGGCGCTCTCAAATTTACGAAGCGCGTTGACAATAACAGATCGTGTGATTCCGACGCGGTCCGCGATTTTGCTTGCGACAAGGATTCCCTCTGTGCCATCGAGTTCATCAAAGATATGGATAATCGCCTCCAGTTCAGAGAAGGACAGTGTGCTGAACGCAGATTTCACCACCTGGATCTTGCGATTCTCCTCTACATTTTCCTCATTTACAGAACGCATCATCTCGAGCCCGACGACTGTAGTCCCATACTCACTGACAATGATGTCATCGATATCATACTGCGGTTTATACCGGTACATGAAGACCGTTCCGAGTCTCTCACCGGCAATCTCAATCGGATTAATAATTGCGGTATAGTTCTCGTACTTCTCGCCCTCGAAGCCGAGGGTATTCAGATTGACATTTTCCTGCGTAGAAAGGACATTCAGAAAACGGTCATTCAATAAAGGATCCACGTGCGTTCCAACCTCATCTGTGATCAGCTCGCTGATCTCATCAACGCCGCTGCAGGTTGACACTCCGAGGACCTTTCCCTTCCGGCTGATGACGAGAATATTAGACTGGAGGCAGTCCACCAGCACATCGCAGATGTCATTGAAGACAACCTTCGTTGAATTGTTGTTGTGAAGCAGTTTGTTGATCTTTCTTGTTTTGTCAAGCAGCTGTACGCTCATTACAATCTCCTTTCGTACGATGAGAAGTTTCCATACCAATATCGACAACATATATAATACAGACACAAATCATTCAGCAGATGTTGTTTCGTCGGGATAAAACCAAAAAAGAATTGAACATATAAATAGAATCTACTATTCAACTAGAAGAATAGTAGCACAGCTTTTTTCTGAAATCAATAACAACTCATATATTTTGTCGAAATGTTCGACCATTTTTGTATAGATTCACAAGAATGCTTTTCGGAAAATTACGAAACATGTACTAAAACACCAAGGCATTCCCTTGAAATATATATATTTATTCATCGAAACTTCGATTCCGCATCCTGTGTCGGCAAAAATTCTCATAAAAAAGATTACGAAAACAGGCGAAAAAAACTGTCCTCTCTGCAAAGATATCTGACAATCCGCGTCAGAATCCAGTCACAGGAGGACAGAATCACTTAATCATTCACTAAAATCGGTGTTTCACCGCTATATCCTTCGTTTGCTTTCCTTCCGGCTCAGTCAGTTCCACTCAATCCTTACAGATCAGTCATTCTGACTCCGTCATTTCAAAGGCTTGCCGCAGCAGACACAGCCTCCTCAGGCTTTCCCGACGCCGCCTTCGCGGTATCCGGATCCTCCTGCTTTGGCCTCGGCATGACGTATCCGCATTCCTTGTCTGCGCACACAAGCCGGCTTCCCTTTTCGAGCATATAGCCGCCACATTTCGGGCAGCGGATATTCGATGGCTTCTGCCATGTCATGAAGTCGCAGTCCGGATTATGCTCGCATCCGTAATAGATCCGGCCCTTTCTGGTCTTCTTCAGGAGAACCTCTCCGCCGCATTTCGGGCACTTCACACCGATCTTCTCCAGATACGGTTTTGTATTGCGGCATTCAGGAAAACCAGGGCAGGCAAGGAACTTACCGTGCGGGCCATATTTGATCACCATGTGCCGTCCGCAGTTCTCGCAGATGACATCGGTTACTTCATCCTCAATCTTCACCTTCTCCAGTTCTTTATCAGCCTTCTGCACAGCGGCATCCAGATCCGGCCAGAAGTTGCGCACAACCGTTTTCCACTCAATCGTGCCATCTCCGATTGCGTCCAGGAGCTGTTCCATGTTGGCGGTAAAATCCACATTCACGATGCCCGGAAACGCCTCCTTCATCAGATCATTTACCGCTGTTCCCAGCTCTGTGATGTAAAGGTTCTTCTTCTCACGTGTCACATAATGGCGTGCAATGATTGTTGTGATGGTGGGAGCGTAGGTACTCGGCCGTCCGATTCCAAGCTCCTCCAGCGTCTTGACGAGAGAAGCCTCGGTATAGTGAGCCGGGGGCTGCGTAAAATGCTGTTCCCTGTCGAAATTGATCAGAGAGAGCGTGCTCTCCTTCGTAATTCCGCTCAGATGATCATTCTCAAGCTTTTTGTCATCGTCCTGTGTGTACACCGTCATGAATCCGGCGAATTTAATCCTTGACGAGGACGCGTGAAATACATACTTTCCACCGTTTATTTTCACCGTGTTCGTCTCGTAACGGGCAGAAGCCATCCGGCTTGCCGCAAATCTCCGCCAGATCAGCTGATAGAGACGGAACTGATCCCTGGAAAGGAACTCCTTCACAGACGATGGCGTCCTCGTGATATCCGTCGGTCGTATTGCCTCGTGCGCATCCTGTGCGTGCTTGTTCTTGTTCTCCGTCGTGCTTCCGTCCGACAGGAACTGTTCCCCGTACTGCTCCCGGATATATTCTCTCGCCGCCTGATCCGCTTCTGTCGAGATACGGGTGGAATCGGTACGCAGATACGAAATCAATCCCACCGTACCGCCCTTTTTCAGATCGATTCCCTCGTACAGCTGCTGGGCAATCTGCATCGTCTTGTAAGTGGACATGTTCAAGGTCTTTGAGGCTTCCTGCTGAAGCGTACTCGTCGTAAAGGGCAGCGGTGCCTTCCGGCTTCTCTCAGAGGTCTTCAGCTCACTGACATGATAATCCGCATCCTTCAGACTATCCAGAATTCCCTGAAGCTGTTCCTCAGAGGATATCTCAATCTTTCCCTGCTGGTCTCCATAAAAATGAGCAGTCAGAGGTTTCTTCTCTCCGCTGACCTTGAAATCCGCATCCAGCGTCCAATACTCCTTCGGGATAAATGCATTGATCTCCTCCTCACGGTCTGCTATGATCCGCAGCGCGACAGACTGCACACGGCCGGCAGACAGTCCCCGCTTGATTTTCTTCCAGAGCAGCGGACTGATCTCATATCCTACCATACGGTCAAGGCACCGCCTCGCCTGCTGCTCATCCACGAGATTCATGTCGATATCCCTGGCATTCTTTAAAGAGGATTTGACCGCCGTTTTCGTTATTTCATTAAAGGTAATCCGGCGCATCTTCTTCGGATCCAGCCGAAGGGCCTTTGACAGATGCCAAGAGATCGCTTCTCCCTCACGGTCAGGGTCTGTCGCGAGGTAGACTTTATCTGCCTTATCCGCCGCCTTGCGGAGGGAGGCAACCAGTTCTCCCTTGCCCCGGATCGTAATATATTTCGGTTCAAAGTCATGCTCCACGTCAATGCCAAGACTGCTTTTCGGCAAATCCCTGACATGACCGTTCGACGCCAGGACATTATAATTCTTCCCGAGAAATTTTTTGACAGTCTTAACTTTCGTCGGTGACTCTACAATCACAAGATAATTTGGCACGTAAACACCTCCATAAGCATTACCGGCGCTTTATGAGCGCTACGATTAGCACTATAACGCAAATAATTTGACCGTGCAAGCCCGAGTTATCTTCCAGGTGTCTTTCTATAAGCCCGAGTTATCTTTCATGTGCCTTTCATGCCTTGCAAATCGCTGTCAAAACGAACGAACTATGCCAGCCGCAGGCTGAACGAGATAAAACACGCTGCGCGAGTTTTATCTCGCTATCGCGATGCTCGCCGCACACGAATACTTCGCATTCGGCTGCGGCTCACTGTTCGCGTAAATATGCTGCGGACAGCTCCGTGTCGCCCGCTGAAAAATTCAGCTTCTGCTGTAATACCCCGCCGGAGCCTCATGCACATATCCGGAAAAGGTCAGCTGCACCAGTACTCTTGTCAGCTGCGAGAGCTCCATGCCGGTTCTCTCCTGCAGCGTATCCAGGCTCTGAGGATCATAGGAAAGCTTGCCGAATACCTTTTGAAAATCCTCTGCATCCTCGTACTTCTTTGACAGCCTGCGCGGTGCTTTTTCTTCTGCCGTTCCTCCTTCTCTCCGCCCGACACCATTTTCCTTTCCTTTCTTCTCTTCCTCTTTCTTCCCCCCTGTCATCCCCTCTTTCTTTCCATTTTCCTGTCTGCCTTTCTTTTCAACTCTCTCTTCTTCATTTCTGCCTGTATTCTTCTCTTCACGTGACCTTCTGCTGCCCGCAATCCCCAGTTCCTCCAGTATGACCTCCGGGTCCCATGCAATGCCGGCGCCCTGGGCGATCAGGCGGTTACAGCCACGGCTCAGCTCATCCAGGTTCCTCCCCGGAACCGCGTATATGGTTTTCCCCTGAGAAAGCGCATAATCCGCAGTAATCAACGAGCCACTGCGAAGCTTTGCTTCTACGACAAGAACCACATCGGCGAGCGCACTGATAATCCGGTTGCGAATC
Organism: Bilifractor sp. LCP21S3_F8; assembly: GCF_052117805.1. Classification (NCBI taxonomy): domain Bacteria; kingdom Bacillati; phylum Bacillota; class Clostridia; order Lachnospirales; family Lachnospiraceae; genus Bilifractor; species Bilifractor sp. LCP21S3_F8. The sequence continues at coordinate 57,924 of NZ_JBQKIK010000005.1, forward strand.
GGGAAATGCCAGGCTGCAGGACCATCACCCGGCTCAAACTCGGACATAATGCCTCCACCCTCACGGATAATCCTTCTATATATATGGTAGCTTTCCTTCGGATAACACACATCTACACCGCAGCCCAGTACCGCAAACCCTTGTCCTCCCGCCTGCAGAGCGCCATGCAGCGCCCACGAATCCACGCCATATGCCATGCCGCTGATAATCTGTACACCTTCCGCAGCAAGCTCTTCACCAAAACGGATTGCCTCTGCCCTGCCGTACGGGCTGCACATCCTCGCCCCCACAATCGCGACCGTCTTCTTTCCGGGATCCGGAAAATTTCCGACAAGATACAGGCCTGACGGCATCCTCGGATAATTACGCAGCTGCTCCGGATACTCCTGATCCTCACGCGCCACATATCTGATCTGTCCCAGAATCTCCGGGTTCTGCTCCCTGCGGAATCTGGCGTTCGTATTCTTCTGATCTGACTGCGTTTGCACGTTCCCCCGACTTGACTGTGTCGCCATTTTCCCGTGATCCGGCTGGCTCATCATTTTCTCGTCATCCGGCTGCCTTGTCATTTTTTCGTCATCCGGCTGGCTTATCATTTTCTCGTCATCCGGCTGGCTCACCATTTTCTCACCGCCCGATACCATCCTCATCCTCCTCTCTGCCGTTTCGACGGCACCCTCATGCCCGGCATCTGATACGCTGAGGCGGAAGAAAAGCTGTCACTGCATCGCAGGCAGATTGCCTCGCTGATATGAGCATCATTGATCCGGTCGGTTCCCTCGAGATCCGCGATTGTCCGCGCCACCTTGATGACATGATGATACCCTCTTGCCGAAAGGCCCAGTTTGTCAAAGGCCAGTCGTACTGTCAATTCCGCCTCATCTGTCATCTCACAGTGTTTTGCGATAGAGGACGCCGTCAGTTCACTGTTAAACGTCACTCCCGTTCCCCGATAACGTTCCTTCTGAATTTCGATCGCACGCATCACCTTTTTCCTCATACTTGAAGAGGAAACCTCGAAATCTCCCTTTTCCGTAAGCGACTCGTAACTGACAGCCTGCACATCACATTTCAAATCGATGCGGTCCATGAACGCCTTGCTCAGTTTTTTCTGATAATCCAGGACATCTCTGTGGGTACAAATGCAGCGGTTCATATCCGGGAAATACCCGCAGGGGCATGGATTCGCCGCTGCAACGAGCAGAAAGGACGCCGGATATACACAGGTGCCTCCCAGCCTGGAGATCGTGATCTCGCGGCTCTCAAGCGGCTGCCGCAGCATCTCCAGTGTGGCAGGCATCATCTCCGGAATCTCATCCAGAAACAGGACTCCTCGGTGAGCAAGTGTTACCTCGCCGGGATGCGGGTAAAATCCTCCACCGCAAAGCGCAGTCGGCGTAATCGTGTGATGCGGTGCCCGAAACGGTCTTCTGCGAATCATCGAGACCCCGCGCGGCATCAGACCGACCACACTGTAGATCTTGGAAACCTCCAGGCTTTCCTCCTCTGACAGCGGCGGAAGAATGGTAGGTATCCGCTCCGCCGTCATGGATTTCCCGGATCCGGGCGGCCCTGACAGAAACAGGTTATGAAAACCCGCCGCTGCGATCAGGGCAGCGCGCTTGACCGTCTTCTGTCCGTGAATATCACTGAAATCAATCGTGTATTCCTCGTCTTCCGGAACACGATTTCCCGGAAACGATGACGGAGCTCTTCCATGACTGAAGGCAATCAGTTCCGAAATGTTTCTCACGCCTACAATCCGGATACCATCTACAGCACTACCCTCCGCGGCATTTTCTGTCGGAACGATACACAGCTCACATCCGTTTTCCTTTGCGGCGATCACACTGGGCAGAACTCCTGGTATTTTCTCAATTGTCCCGTCCAGATGAAGTTCCCCGAGCACCATCGCCTTTCGGAACGCTCCCTTCTCAATATATCCCAATGCCTCCAGAACCGCGGCGGCAATCGGCAGATCAAACCTGGTCCCGTCTTTTCTGATGTCTCCCGGCGCCAGATTGATCGTTATCCTCTTCGGAGCAAGCACTATACCGATGTTGCGGAACGCAGTCCGAACCCGTTCCTGTGCCTCTCTGACCTGGGAAGAGACGCTGCCAACAATCGCGAAATAAGGCATCCCCTCGCTCACATCCGCCTCTACTGTCACGGGAACTGCCTCCACACCGGAAATTGCAGATGATACTATGCTGCAAAACATACAAATTCCTCCTCTCCGCAGGCCTGTATCTGGCAGGCATTGCCGAAAAATGCAGCAACCGGACGAATCGGACCTGCAAGATAAATACGAAGCCCGGTAAAATCGCCCCCCCGTTTGCGACAAAACGAACGGTATTACAGATACCGGGCAACACTGTTTAATTAAAATAAAAATGGAATAGAATGAAGTGATGTAAGTGTTCTTTTTTCAGAAGCAGGATAAAAATCGAAGAATAGTCAAAGAAGGATCGAAGAATCCGAGAATCAAAGATAAAACAAGAGAAAATAATAGGAAAGGACTCAATCACAAGGGTTCGATCACAGAACCGATGACGACGGGCAAGATCCGTCAGAAAGAATTGTTATATATATATATAAATAGCACAAAACCCGCCTGCTGTAAATCATTAACTTGGGAGCGGACAATAATGTCATTAACTCGGGAACGAACAATATTGTCCGCTCCGCAGTTTATGGTTCCATGTTCTGTATCCCGTTACGGGCTTTCCGCAGTAAGGCTTTGTCCTGATTCTGTGAACACCAATGCCGGAACACATGTCGTTGCCATCCGTCGCGGTCGGAAGATCCGAGCTTTTTCTGATCCCGTGAACAGCAATGCCGGAACACGGCATTTGCTGTTCACATGCAGCAGATCACTCTGCCTCTTTCTTCATGCGAAGGATATCGTTGACATCCGCTTTCTGCCCGAGGTCTACGTGCAGTTCCTGCTGCGGATGCGGCGCCGAGTCCATGGACTCGCCGTTTTCGTTATAAATTGCCCGAACAGTCACCTCTACATTCCGGCCGTCCGGCTTCATAATCTCAATCCTGTCTCCGGTCCGGAATTTGTTCTTCTGTCCGATCACAGCATATCCATTTTCATCCGTCGTGGATACGACACCCAGATACGTGTAGTTTGTGATATAGGTGTTGCTGTCATAGATCTGGTCCTCTTCGGACGGCTTTCCGTAGAAGAAGCCGGTCGTGAACCTGCGGAACGTGCAGTCCGCGATCTGCTCCTGATACCAGGGGAGATTTTTCTCATAGAGCGCGGGATCCCTGGCATAGTCGTCGATTGCCTTGCGATAGGTGCGGGCAACTGTCGCGACATAGAGGGCTGTTTTCATTCTTCCCTCGATCTTGAAGCTGTCAATACCGGCAGTCATCAGATCCGGAATATGTTCAATCATACACAGATCCTTTGAATTGAAAATGTACGTGCCGCGCTCATTTTCCTCGATCGGAAGATACTCTCCCGGCCGGCTCTCCTCCATGACCGCATATTTCCACCGGCAAGGATGGGTACATGCTCCTCTGTTCGCGTCTCTGCCCGTAAAATAATTCGACAGAAGGCATCTTCCCGAATACGATATGCACATTGCTCCGTGAATGAAGGTCTCAATCTCCATGTCCTTCGGAATCTGTCTGCGCATCTCGCGGATCTCCTCCAGGGACAGTTCACGGGCAGTTACCACTCGTTTTGCCCCCTGCCGGTACCAGAACCTGGCAGATGCCCAGTTGGTATTGTTTGCCTGTGTGCTGATATGCCGCTCTATCCCGGGGCACTCTTCTCCCGCGATATCGAAAATACCCGGGTCTGCGATAATCAGCGCATCCGGCTGAAGCTCGTTGAGCTCGCGCAGATACAGACGGACTCCCTCCAGATCATCGTTGTGTGCCAGAATATTCACCGTCACATGTACACGAACTCCGTGGCTGTGCGCGTAACGGATTCCTTCCGCCATATCCTCGTGATTGAAATTTTTTGCCTTGGCCCGAAGCCCATAGACATCTCCGCCGATATAAACCGCATCCGCGCCAAAAGCAACCGCTACCTTCAGCACCTCGAGACAGCTCGCCGGGATCAGAAGCTCCGGCTTTCCGTTTGCAAGCATAAATAATCTCTCCTGTCTTTGATCTATGACACCGGCCCTGTCCGCAAGAGAAAAATCTCCCGTGCGGACCTGTCAGGCGAAATCCGCCGCCGTGTCAGTTTAAATTTCCTCCGGCTGCTTCATGACGGAGATGGAGATACCATCTCCGAGCGGGACGATACTCGTCTCCAGACACCTGTCATCTTTCAGAGCCCGGAGATAATCTCTCATCCGCTTATAAATCGTTCGCTTTCTCCTCTCCACAATATAATGAGACTCGATAATATCTCCCTCCTGGAGAACGTTATCCGAAATCAGAACGCTTCCCGGACGCATCAGCCGGAGCACTTCCGGGAGGAAATGAATATACTGTCCCTTAGCCGCATCCATGAAAATGAAATCATACGGCCCCGCAAGCGTCTTAAGGACATCTGCCGCATCTCCCTCCAGAAGAGTAATCCGGTCCTCATATCCCGATTTTCGAAAATTCTCGCGCGCGACAGGGATCCTCTTCTCATAGTTCTCAATCGTTGTGATCCTGCTGGATTCCGGCCCGCAGGCGGCCATCAGGATCGTAGAGAAACCGATCGCAGTGCCGACCTCAAGGATCCTCTGAGGCCGCTGAATCCGGAGAAATACTTTCAGGAAGCTCTGCATCTCCCGGCGGATAATCGGAACATTATCCTCTGCCGCCGTCTCCCGGAGTTCTTCCAGAAAAGGGGTAAGCCCATGATCCAGAGAATTGATGAAGGTTATCATCCGTTCATCTACAATCATTCTGTCACCTCCCACAAAAGGGCCGCCGCACGAACTTTTCGCTGTTTCCGAGCGTCTTTCGTGCAGCAGCCCTGTCTTATACCGATAAACCGCACGCCCGTCCGGCGCGAAACAGTCTTCAGTCTGCCTGTATGTATCATCCGGCAGCTGTCATACCATCATGACAGCAATGCTCAGCTCCGGTGTCTCTATGCCGGACTGCCGCGTTATGCGCCGATGCACCTTCTGTCCCCGGCGCCCATCATGGACCGCCTATGACACAGATATACACCGTTATTGCGCTGATGTGGATTCCACGCTGTCAGCCGAAACATTATCCGGAGTGTCAGAGTCCTCCTCCTGCGCAAGGACCGGGAACATATCATCCGCAGTCATGGACGTTCGAAGAGTGTATGTTCCGGGCAGGATCTCCCCGTGATAACCGGAAATCAATTCCTGAACCACAAATGCGTTTGCGCTCTCATTCAGAAGCCCGTTGGAAATCAGAAGCTTGCCGATCTGCCGCACCGACATATCATCTGTAATCGTTACGGTAACCGCCCGGCCGTCTCCGGAATCCACAGCCTTCTCATCAAAGATTTCATAGCCGAGCGAATAAGCCTGTTTCCCCAGATAGACCAGAATCATGATCAACGCGATGATGACAAGAATCCTGACAACACCCTTTATTCCACCCAGTGCAAGACGATATCCCAGGCTGTCATCCTTCTCTTCCCTTTTCCCTGCTGCCATTAAAAACTCCTTACCTTCCTGAATCGCCGTCCGGTTCACATGGGGACTTCTACATGGACTTCCCGGTTAATCGCGTTTATGACACGCTGAACCATTCTGCAGACAGCGCTCTCAGCATCCAGATAATCCGCTGCAATCTCATTGCGCAGGAGCGGCGAATACTCGTTAAGCACATAATCCGTCTCGTCATAGAGATCTCTGCCTGAGGTCTGCATCTCGTAGACCTTACGCCTGTACTCGTTGATTTTCTGCCTGAGCTCAGGCATCTCCTTCAGCTGGTTCTCAAGATTCCGGTACCTGATAAAGTCCTCACTCTGTTCCAGAGCCTGAATGAGCTCCTCCGCCTTCTCCTTCACGCTGTCCATCTTATGCCTCCATAATGATCGGCAGTATCATCGGATTGCGCTGCGTACGCTTCCATACAAAACTTCCCAGTGAATCCTTGATTGCCGACTTCAGCTTTCCCCAGTCGGTGATGTGATGTTCCAGGCAGTCGTTCAGAGCGTCCTCAACGATCAGTCTTGCTTCATCCATCAGATCCTCAGACTCCCTTACATAGACAAAGCCTCTGGACACAATGTCCGGACCGGCAAGAAGCTGTCTGCCGTATTTCTCAAGGGTGAGAACGACAATCAGAATACCATCCTCGGACAGATGCTGTCTGTCCCGAAGGACAATATTTCCGACATCACCGACTCCGAGTCCGTCAACCATAATCTCGCCCGTCTCAACCTTACCGGTCACCCTGGCTGACTTCTGATCCAGCTCAAGCACATCTCCGGTTTTCATGACGAAGATATTTTCCTTCGGAATGCCCAGCTGAAGTGCCAGATTCTTCTGCGCTATCAAATGGCGGTACTCGCCGTGGACCGGAATTGCGTACTTCGGCTTAACCAGGGAGTAAATCAGCTTGATGTCCTCCTGGCAGGCATGTCCCGATACATGAACATCCTGGAAAATAACCTCCGCGCCTTTTTCATACAGCTCATTGATGACATTGGAGACCGCCTTCTCATTTCCGGGAATCGGATGAGAGGAGAATACAATCAGATCGCCGGGCTTAATTGTCACCTTCTTGTGGATGTCCGCCGCCATTCTCGACAGGGCTGCCATAGACTCTCCCTGGCTTCCGGTGGTGACAAGCACCATCTGACTGTCCGGATAATTTCTCATCTGATTGATATCGATGAGCGTATTCTGCGGCACATTCAGATATCCGAGTTCCTGTGCGATGGAGATGATATTCACCATGCTTCTGCCTTCTACAACGACCTTGCGGCCGAATTTGCAGGCGGAATTGATGATCTGCTGCACACGGTCAACATTTGAGGCGAATGTGGCAATGATCAGACGCTGATTCCGATGTTCGGAAAAAATCTGATCAAAGGTTCTGCCGACCGTGCGCTCCGACATCGTATAACCGGGCCGCTCCGCGTTTGTGCTGTCGCACATCAGCGCAAGAACGCCCTTCTTTCCGATCTCGGCAAAACGCTGCAGATCAATCGCATCACCAAAGACCGGTGTATAATCCACCTTGAAATCGCCGGTATGCACGATCGTCCCGGCGGGGGAATAGATCGCAAGCGCCGCCGCGTCCTGAATACTGTGATTCGTCTTGATGAATTCAATCCGGAAATGTCCGAGATTGATCGACTGTCCGAAACGGATCGTCTTCATCTTCGTACTCTTGAGCATGTTGTGCTCTTCAAGCTTGTGGCTGATCAGACCGATCGTGAGCTTGGTCGCGTAAATCGGAACGTTAATCTCACGCAGCACATATGGAAGTGCACCGATGTGATCCTCATGACCGTGGGTGATCACAAACCCCTTCACCTTGCGGATATTCTGCTTTAAATAAGTAATATCCGGAATAACCAGATCAATTCCGAGCATATCGTCATCGGGGAAGGCCAGACCGCAGTCCACCACCACAATGCTGTCCTCGTACTCGAATGCAGTGATGTTCATGCCGATTTCTTCCAGACCGCCCAGCGGAATGATCTTCAGCTTACTCGTATTTTCTTTTCCTTTCAAATTATACCTCCGTTCATTTTTTATTCACTCAAAAGACACGTCGTCCATCATCTGCTCGAAAATGCGTGCCACCGCCTCGTACTCCACATCATCTTCGACCATCACATACCGTGCTTCCGCCTCGCCGTCTTCCGAGAGATCCTTCATAATATAGGCGTTTGCCTCCTCGCCGTCAGAATCGGTCACGAGAAGATAATCCACGCCGCCTACCCGCGTTTCTTCCTCGACGAAAAACTCCTGCTTTTCTCCGTCTTCCGTTTCAAATAAAATTTTTTCCATAGAAATCCGATGCTTATCCTCTATCTGTTTCCGTTGTTTCCTCTCCGCCGCAGTTGTCGAGCCATTCCTGCAGAATGATGCCGGCAGCGATCTGATCGATCACCGCCTTACGGTTGTGCCTGCCCCGGACGTTCATCTCGTCAAGGATCTCATCCGCCGCCACGGTCGTAAGCCTTTCGTCCCACATGATCACCGGAAGTCCGGTTTTCCGGTGCACAAGCTCACCAAATTTCGTTGCCTTCTCAGCACGCTCTCCGGGTTCGTCATTCATATTCAGCGGAAGTCCGACCACAATCTTCTCCACCTGATATTCTCTGCAGATTTCTCCGATCCTGGCGAGCGTCTGCCGAAGCTTGCTCTCTCTGTGACGGACAATCGTCTCCACTGCCTGAGCTGTCAGACCGAGCGGGTCACTGACTGCCACGCCTACCGTTACAGACCCGTAATCCAGTCCCAGGATCCGCATTATCTGGTCTCTTTCCAGGACTCATTCCGGATGTACTCCTTAAGAAGTTCCTCGACCAGCTCATCGCGCTCTACTTTCATAATCATGCTTCTGGCACCATTATGACTGGTGATGTAGGTCGGATCGCCTGACATGATATAGCCGACGATCTGATTCACGGGGTTGTATCCCTTCTCCTCCATTGCGTGATATACAAGATCCAGAACCTTTTTCACGGAAATCTCATTCTCTGTATTTACTCTGAAAAATTGTGTGTTGCCTAAATCTGTCATTCTTATTCACATCCTTACTTATTTCTGCAAAGAACCGCCCAACTGCATCCGGCGTCACAAGCTGTATAAGCTTCACACCTCCCGCACGCGTCCGAACACTCGTAATGATTCATTATAAACCAGATGTCCCGGATTGGCAACCCGGCAGCACATCTTTCCTGATTCCGGAAAGTCCGCCGTAAAAGTTCGCAGCAGATCCTGCTCACACCGCAAGCAGGTACTCCTCTGACACAAGCGCCTGCGGTGTAACCACCATCATCTGATTCGTGAGATCTCTGGTATCGGCGAGCAGTATCTTCTGATACTCTCTTCCATGACCTGTCCAGTATTTCCTGCCATCCAGCTCGACCTGCTCTTCAAACAGAACCTCCACGGGCATTCCAATATAATAATTCAGAAATTCCTTTCTGCGCCGGATGTCTGTCTCCCGAAGCACGGCCCCTCTCTGCTTTTTGACCGCCTCCGTGTTCTGTTCCTTCATTGCGGCCGCCCTGGTGCCCTCTCGGCGGGAGTATGGGAAAATATGTGTCTCAAAAAAATGTACCTCTGACACAAATCTGCGGGATTCCTCAAAATCCTCCTCTGTCTCCCCGGGGAAACCGGTAATAATATCCGTCGTAATCGCGGGATGCTCGTAATACTTTCTCAGAAGCCGGACTACTTCCATGAACTGTTCCGGGGTGTAATGACGGTTCATGTCCCGAAGCGTCCTGGCGCATCCACTCTGAAGGGAAAGGTGGAAATGCGGACAAACCTTGCGCAGCCCGCTCAGGCTTCGGATTACATTCTCGCTCATCGAACCGGGTTCAAGGGATCCCAGACGGATTCTTTCAATTCCGCTGACATCGTGAATAGCACGCAGAAGCGCAACCAGATCCTCTCCTTCTCCCATATCCCTTCCATAGGAGCACAGATGAATTCCCGTGACCACGATCTCCCGCACCCCGGAAGCCGCAAGCCTCACAACCTCTTCCCGCACATCCGGAATCTTGCGGCTCCGCACACGGCCTCTGGCATAGGGGATGATGCAGTAGCTGCAAAACTGATTGCAGCCGTCCTGCACTTTGATAAAGGCTCTGGTATGCTCCTCCGTGCGGTCGATCTGAAGGTTCTCATACATCCTGTCCACGGACCAGTCGCTGGTATCCAGCTGCTTTTCGCCGCTGCTTCTGAACTGCTCCAGTTCACGAATCAAATCTTCTTTGCGGTTGCTTCCAATGACGAGATCAATGGCAGGATCCTTCTCAAGTTCCTCCCCTCTGACCTGTGCGTAACATCCCACGGCCACCACGATTGCTTCCGGATTCATTTTCTTCGCCTTATGCAGCATCTGCCTCGATTTCCGGTCCGCAATATTGGTCACGGTACATGTATTGATCACATATACATCCGCGCCGGGTTCAAAGGGCACGATATCATATCCGGCCTTCTCCAGCATCTGCTGCATCGCCTCCAGCTCGTAGGCATTTACCTTGCACCCCAGATTATGAAGAGCCGCCTTTTTTCCTCTTGACACCTTGACTTTTCTCCTGTTTACCATTAAGATTATTTAAGCAAATGCTTAAGAAAACTACTGCAATTTCGATATAATAAGGGAGGATATTAAATGCAAACGGTACAGATTTCATTAAATTCAATCGATAAAGTAAAGAACTTTGTAAACGCCATTTCAAAGTTTGACTTTGACTTTGATCTTGTGTCCGGCAGATACGTCATCGACGCGAAGTCCATCATGGGTATCTTCAGCCTTGATCTTTCCAAACCGATTGATCTGAACATCCACACGGAAGGCTCCGAGCTTGAGTCTGTCATGGAGGTTCTCAAACCGTATCTGATCGAGCAGTAATCCTCTGCCCACTTCATCCGGCATATATCGGAAATGACGGGAACATCGGAAGATGCAGGAAGCGCAATCGCGCTCCCCTGCATCTTTTTTCGTGTATAAGCTCTTCGAAAACGCAGACAGGATCGTCGCACGCGAAGCGCGCGTAAGAGACTGTATGCGATTTCGAAGGCAACAGGTATGAGCACGAAGTGACGCGCAAGCGGCACAGAAGTGCGAATACCTGTAGGATTGCGAGAGTGCGAAGCACGGAGCAATCCGTAGCTTATACACTTTGTGATACAATATGTTCTTGGCCCACGGGGAGCTTGCTCACCAGTGGGCAAGAACATTAGCGACGACAACAGGTATGAGCATGGAGCGGTGCGAAGCACCGCGAGAATGCGAATGCCTGTTAGCGTCACGGAAGCTGCGAAGCAGCGAAGTGACGCGGGGACTTATACAGTATCATAGTTTGAACAGCTCTTCGAAAACGCAGACAGGAACGTCGCACGCGAAGCGCGCGTAAGAGACTGTATGCGATTTCGAAGGCAACAGGTATGAGCATGAAGCGGTGCGAAGCACCGCTCCTTATTCCTCTCCATTCACCACAATCGTCTCCGTCGTCTCAACCGCTTCTTTCATGAGCGGTTCGATTACATCATCCAGCTTATGTTCCGAGCGCTCGATGACCTTCAGAATCGGATGGGTCACGGGATGCTTTGCGACAAAGATTGTGCAGCAATCCTCGTAGGGAAGGATCGAAGTATCAAAGGTCCCGATCTGCTGTGCCCGATCCACGATCTCCTGCTTGTCAAAGCCAATCAGCGGACGGTAAACGGGAAGCGTACACACGGCATTGGTACACAGAAGACTCTGCGCCGTCTGACTGGCAACCTGACCAATACTCTCTCCCGTGATCAGTCCCAGCGCACCGTCCTGTCCGGCAAAAATTTCCGCGATCCGCATCATGTATCTTCTCATGATAATCGTGAGCTCCTCGTGCGGACATTTTTCATAGATTGCCATCTGGATATCCGTGAAATTCACAATGTGAAGCCGGATCTGTCCGGCATATCTCGCCACAAGCTTTGCCAGATCAACGACCTTCTGCTTTGCCCGCTCACTGGTGTACGGCGGCGCATGGAAATACACCGCATCGATCTTTACTCCGCGCTTTGCGATCATATATCCCGCAACCGGAGAATCAATTCCTCCCGATAACAGAAGCTCCGCGCTTCCGTTCGAACCTACGGGCATTCCTCCCGGCCCGGGTATTGTCTCGGAGTAGACATAAATACTCTGACGCACTTCTACGGAAAGCACTACATCCGGATTGTGTACATCAACCTTCATCCACGGGCAGCCGAGAAGCACCGCCTCACCCAGATCTGCATTGAGTTCCATGGAATCATGAGGATATTTCTTGTTCGGCCTTCTGGCAACTACCTTGAATGTTCTCGGTGTTCCCTCCGGATAGACGGTTCTCACAAACTCCGCAACCTGTGCCTTGACGTTGTCGTAATCCATATTCTCGATGATCAGAACCGGGCTGATACCCGCGATCCCGAACACCGTCTTCAGTGCTTCTATCGCGCCCTCATAGTCGAAGCCACCATCAGCACGGACGTAGATTCTTCCCATTTCTCTGGTGACATCAAAGGTTCCGTCTACTCTCTTCAGCGCTCTGACAATATGGTGCACAAGCGCGTCCTCAAAGAGATGCCTGTTCTTTCCCTTAATACCGATCTCCGCGTATTTGATCAAAAATGCCTGATACATAAATTTTCTTTCCTTTTTGCCTTCCTGCACACGCGCTGCTGCCCGCTCTCCCTAAACACGCATCGCGTATCATCTCACAGTGAATCTTCTGATTCGCATCCCCACCGGTCAATTTATGACGAATCCTCGTCTCCACATCTTATTTTCTGGTGAATCTCCGGAGCTGCGGCACCACTTCATGCAGTACCCCAATGGTGTAATCAATCTCCTCCATCGTCGTCAGTTCACAGAAGCTGAACCGCACCGAAGACTCCATGATTTCTCTCGGTGCATGAATTGCCTCCATGGTTGCGCTTCCTCCCCGCCTGTGACTGGAGCATGCACTCCCCGCAGAAACGCTGATACCTCTGGATTCCAGGGTATGCAGAAGCACCTCACTGCGTATTCCCTCGAATGAAATATTCAGAATATGCGGAGCACCCTGCCGGAGATCTGACGGCCCGTTGATATGGATCTTTCCGAGATCCGCAACACCCTCTGCCAGATGTTCCTTCAGACTGTACATATGCTCCGCGTTTTCCCTGAGCGATGCACAGATTTTCTCCGCGGCGGTACCCAGTCCCGCGATTCCCGGAACATTGTCCGTTCCGGAACGCATTCCATTCTGCTGCCCGCCTCCATAGATCAGAGGATTTATCTTCACCCGCTGATCTATGAACAGAAATCCGGATCCCTTGGGCCCATGGATTTTGTGTCCGCTGACGGAAAGCATATCTATCTTCATTCGCTTTGGAAAGATCGGATACTTTCCGAAGGACTGTATCGCGTCTACATGGAAAAAAGTACCCGGATACCGGCTGCGCAGCATTTCGCCGATTTCCGCCACGGGCTCCACGGACCCGATCTCATTATTCACCATCATGACGGACACCAGTATCGTATCCTCCGTCATCGCCTCCTCCAGATCATGAAGATCCAGAACGCCGTCTCTGCCAACCGGAAGCTTGACAATCTCATAGCCCATAGCCTCCAGTGCCGCTGCCGGAGCCGCAATCGCCGAATGCTCAATCGCTGTAGTGATAATCCGTCTGCCTCTGCGCCTGTTCGCGAGTGCCGTCCCGAACAGCGCCCAGTTATCCGACTCCGTGCCGCCGGATGTAAAATAGATCTCGCCCGGCTTTACCTTCAGAATTCCGGACAGAATTTCCGCGCTTTTTCGGATATATTTTTCCGCATCAACGCCTTTCTGATGCATGGAGGAAGGATTGCCGTAATCCTCCAGCATCGTTTTTCTCACGATATCCGCAACCTCCTCATAACAGCGGGTTGTTGCCGAATTGTCAAGATATGCTTCCATGTTACCGTTCTTTCTATATAATCATTGTCACTTTATACCGCGGCTTAGACAAATAATTGTTCGTTTATCTCAGTAAACCACCATACGTTACATCGTGCCGCAAACTGTATAAGCCCCCGTCAGTCTCTTTCCAGAAGATACATCAGGATCGACAGCATGGTCATTCCTGCAGTCTCCGTTCTGAGAATTCTCTTGCCGAGCGTAATGGTCGTAAACCCGTTCTTTCTCGCATCCTCAGCTTCCCGCTCATCGAACCCGCCTTCCGGGCCAATCAGGACGCCCACCGACTGTCCCGGCCGTATGCCGGACAGAACCGACCGCGTCTTCTCCATTCCGCCCTCCATTTCATAGGGCATCAGCCGGACATCAAGGCTTCGGGAAAATTCCAGAGCCTCCCCGAACGTCATGATATCATGAACCTCGGGGATGATGAGACGTTTTGACTGCTTGGCAGCACTTTCCGCAATCTTGTTCCACCGGGCCACCTTCTGCGTTGCCCTCTTCCCATCCAGCTTCATGATACACCGCCTGGACGAGACCGGAATCACCGAATATGCTCCCAGTTCGACCGCCTTCTGAACAACGGTCTCCATTTTATCACCTTTGGGAAGACATTGAAACAGGAAAATCCTCGACGGGAGTTCTTTTCCGGGCAGCTGCGCGTCCAGGATCCTGCAGACCACTTCTTTCTCCGACAGAGAAACCACCTCGCAGGTATACTCCCACTCATCCTGGCAGGAGATCAGAACCGTTTCACCCGGACGCATCCGCAGCACATTACGAATATGCTGTACATCCTCTCCCGTAATATTGACCAGACCGTCTTCAATCTGTGACCGGTCCGCAAAAAATCTGTACATATCTCCGTCCCTGCCTTAATCCGGCTTTCTCGCGGTAATCGATACCCACTCACCCTGCTGCGTCTGCTCCACAATTTCAAGCCCCGCCGCCCTGCAGGCATCCAGAACCTTGTAGGCCTGATCCTCAAGAATTCCCGAGGTGATGTAAATGCCGCCCTTCTTCATCGCCGGCACAACCGCCGGAGTCATCGGAACCAGGATATCCGCCAGAATATTCGCCGTAACGATATCATACTTCTCATATCCCGCTCTGTCCTGTGTTTCCTGGTCATCGATCATGTTGCCGATGATCATGTCAAAGGCGCCGTCCGGTATATCGTTTGCCTTCCGGTTATCCTCGACCGCAGGCACTGCGCAGGGATCCAGGTCGGTTCCAAGCACATGTCCTGCGCCAAACTTGACTGCGACAATTCCGAGAATTCCACTTCCCGTTCCCACATCCAGCATCTCCATCCCCGGCTTCACGTATTTCCGGAGCTGACGAATACACAGCTGCGTTGTCTCATGCATTCCGGTTCCAAACGCGGTGCCGGGATCGATGTGAAGGATCATCTTGTCCCTGTCCTCTTCCTTCACCTGCTCCCAGGATGGAATGATCAGGATATCGTCCACATAAAACTGTTTGAAATACTGCTTCCAGTTGTTAATCCAGTCCTTATCTTCCGTCTCCGATTCCTCGATCGTTCCTTCCCCGATATCGGTATAAGAACGAAGTTCATCCAAAGCTTTCCTTGCTTTTTGAAGGACAGCCTCTGTGTCCGTCTCTTCCGGGTCCAGATAAAAATTCAGATACGCGATGCCGTCATCGTCGGGCAGATCAGGCAGAATATCCACAAACATCTGCTCCTTTTCTTCTCTGGTAAGCGGCTTCTTGTCTTCAATCTCAGCGCCTTCAATGCCACAGTCATAGAGCGTTGCAATGACTATATCCTCCGCGTCTTCGATTGTCTTTAAACGGTATTTCTTCCATTTCATCTCTGTAAATCCTCTCATTCATCGACATGCTTACCGGATTGCCCGGATGCGCAGTATAAAAACAATTCCCGATAGATCAACCGTTTCCTCTCAGGACATACACCGTGTACGGATCCATGGCAAACAAAAAGAAGCCGCCAAAGAAAAATACTTTCTCACCGGCAATGCGGTTTGTATGGACCCGATGTCGGGGTATAGATACCGCACGGTCTTTTTCGTCTCTTGAAGTATAACCGTATTTTCACTTCTTGAAAAGGAATATTTCCTGAAAGAGCGATTTTCCTGAAAGAGCGGTTTTGAAATGAGAATGAACAGAGAAATACCTCCTCCCGGACTGCAAGGAGGCTGCCGTACCGGCCCTGCTCAGACCAATGCGACAGCCTCCTGATCATCCGGCTGTATACACCGGAAATCCGCTCTTCACTATTACCGTTTGTGGCACGATTATCGTATGGGCGTTACTCTTTTTTCCGCCCGAATCTTACCTTTTTCTTCTTCGGCTCTTCTTCGCTTCCCAGAGAATTACCGCTTTCGGCATCAAATTCTCTCAGAAGCTCCTTTGCCTCTTTTGAAAGATTTGTGGGGGTCTGCACAATCAATGTCACATATTGATCGCCCCGCACATTTTTGTTGTGGATCGATGGAACACCCTTTCCTCTCAGCCGGATTCTCGTCCCCGTCTGAGTTCCCGGCTTCACCGTATACACCACATCGCCGTCCACCGTATTCAGCCGGATATCCCCACCAAGTGCAGCCTGCGCAAAGCTGACCGGTGCTGATGAATAGATATCCACACCGTCACGCTGAAAAATCGGATGTGAAGCAACCGCTACCTGCACAAGCAGATCCCCTCTCGGGCCTCCGTTTACGCCTGGTTCTCCCTTGTCGCGGATGCGGATGCTCTGTCCGTCATCAATTCCGGCCGGAATATCGACCTGAATTTTCTTTCTGGAGGAAGTAAACCCACTTCCATGACAGTCGGGACATTTATCACGGATGATCTTTCCGGTTCCTCCGCAATGCGGACAGGTCTGGATATTCTGAATCATACCGAACATGCTCTGCTGGGTCTGCCTGATCTGACCGGTTCCGTGACAATGGGGACAGGTCTCCGGTGAAGTTCCGGGTCTTGCCCCTGAACCGCCGCACGTCTTGCAGGTATCCTTCAGCGTCAGCTCAATTTCCTTCTTGCAGCCGAATACAGCCTCCTCGAATGAAATGTGCACAATGGCTCTCAGAGATGCGCCTCTTCTGGGGCCATTGTTCGCGCTGCTTCTTCCGCCGCCGCCGAAAATATCGCCGAAAATGTCGCCGAATCCACCGGATCCGAAAATGTCATTGAAGTCAAAGCCTCCGAAACCGCCGGCGCCACCGGCGCCGCCATTCTCAAAGGCAGCATGGCCGAACTGATCATACTGTCTTCTCTTGTCCGGATCACTCAGAACGGAATACGCTTCACTGGCTTCCGCAAATTTCTCGGCCGCATCCTTATCTCCGGGATTCATGTCCGGATGATATTTTTTTGCAAGCTTACGATACGCCCGCTTGATGGTCTCCTCATCCGCATTCCTGTCGACCCCCAGGACCTCGTAATAGTCTCTCTTTTCAGCCATTGATTTTCCTCACAATCTGCTTCTGTTTCTAAAAATCAGAGAACGAGTTCCGGCCGAACGGATCGAAACCCGTGACCGGAACATCGCTGTCTCCTGTAATCTGAATCAGACTTCCTTGTAGTCAGCGTCTACGACATCGTCGCCGCCGTTATTGCCTGCGCTGCTTCCGCCCTGAGCGCCGCCCTGCGGGCCTGCGCCCGGATTCGGGCCGCCCTGATTCTGCTGCATGTTCTCGTACATCTTCGTGAACAGAGCCTGTGAAGAATTCATCAGTTTCTCCTTCGCCGCCTTGATGTCCGTTACCTGCGCGTCGGTCAGACTTCCGTCTGCCGGAGCCTTCGCGAGCAGGTCCTTCAGTGCGTTCAGGTCTGCCTCAACGCCGCTCTTCTGATCCGCCGGCACCTTGTCGCCGACTTCCTTCAGAGCCTTCTCTACCTGGAATACCGTCGAATCCGCTTCATTCTTCGTATCTACGGCTTCCTTTCTCTTCTTGTCCTCAGCCTCGTACTGCGCTGCCTCTTTGACTGCCTTGTCGATCTCCGCGTCGCTCATGCTCGATCCGGAAGTGATCGTGATGTGCTGCTCCTTGCCAGTTCCAAGATCCTTGGCGGATACATTTACAATGCCATTCGCGTCGATATCGAAGGTTACCTCGATCTGCGGAACGCCGCGCATTGCCGGCGGAATTCCGTCCAGACGGAACTGTCCGAGAGACTTGTTGTCTCTGGCGAACTTACGCTCACCCTGTACAACGTTGATATCCACTGCGGTCTGATTGTCCGCTGCCGTGGAGAAGATCTGGCTCTTCTTCGTCGGAATTGTCGTGTTTCTCGGAATCAGCGGTGTCGCGATTCCTCCCATGGTCTCAATGGAAAGGGTCAGCGGTGTGACATCGAGCAGAAGCACGTCTCCGGCTCCAGCATCTCCGGCCAGCTTGCCTCCCTGAATCGATGCGCCGATTGCCACGCACTCATCCGGGTTCAGGTTCTTGCTCGGCTCATGTCCGGTCAGCTGTCTTACCTTGTCCTGTACCGCCGGGATACGTGTGGAACCGCCGACCAGAAGAACCTTCGCAAGGTCAGATGCGGTAAGTCCCGCGTCGTTCAGAGCGGTTCTTACCGGCTCCGCGGTCGCTTCCACAAGATCTGCGGTCAGCTCGTCGAATTTTGCCTTTGTCAGGTTGAGATCCAGATGCTTTGCGCCGTCCGCCGTAGCGGTGATGAACGGAAGGTTGATGTTCGTGGTGGTCGCGCTGGAAAGCTCGATCTTTGCCTTCTCTGCCGCCTCACGGATTCTCTGCATCGCCATCCTGTCGCCGGAGAGGTCGATGCCTTCCTGCTTCTTGAATTCACTTACGATATAATCGGCAACTCTCTTATCAAAGTCGTCGCCGCCCAGATGGTTATTGCCGGCGGTAGCCAGTACCTCGATGACGCCGTCGCCGATCTCGATGATGGACACATCGAAGGTGCCGCCGCCGAGATCGTATACCATAACCTTCTGCTCTTTCTCATTGTCCAGGCCGTAAGCCAGCGCTGCCGCTGTCGGCTCGTTGATGATACGCTTTACATCAAGTCCGGCAATCTTGCCGGCGTCCTTTGTTGCCTGACGCTGTGCGTCATTGAAATATGCCGGGCAGGTGATGACAGCCTCTGTGACCTTTTCTCCCAGATAGCCTTCCGCGTCACTCTTCAGCTTCTGCAGAATCATTGCGGAGATCTCCTGCGGAGTATAGCTCTTGCCGTCAATGGTAACTCTGTAATCGGAGCCCATGTGACGCTTGATCGATGAAATTGTGTGATCCGCGTTTGTAACTGCCTGACGCTTTGCCGGCTCACCTACCAGACGCTCTCCTGTCTTTGTGAACGCGACAACGGACGGGGTCGTACGGCTTCCTTCCGCATTCGCGATAACGGTGGGTTTTCCACCTTCCATAACGGCTACACAGCTGTTTGTAGTACCAAGGTCAATACCGATAATTTTTCCCATTCTATTTTCCTCCTGATCGGATCTGTTTTTCTGTAATGTCAGTTGGCCACCTTCACCATACTGTGACGAACCACAACATCCTTGTACTTATATCCCTTCTGAAGCTCCTGTGTGATGATGTTTTCACCGACATCCGGGTTGTCCTCATGCATCACCGCATTATGAAGATTCGGATCAAACTCGGCGCCCTCCGCCTCGATGGTCTCAACGCCCATATCTGTCAGGATCTTCGTCATCTGCTTGTAAATCTTGTTCATCCCCTGAACGAACGAATCCGACTCATCCGCTCCGGCAAGTCCTCTTTCAAAATTATCGACAACCGGAAGGATCTTCTCGATAACATCTCTCGCGCCCATATCGAACATCTCGGATTTTTCTCTCTCCGTGCGCTTGCGGAAATTGTCGAACTCAGCCATCTGACGCTGCAGTCTGTCGGTGAGTTCTTCAATCTTCTCATCCTTCTTGTCCTTTTTTATCTTTTTCCCGGAACCGGATCCTTTCGCATTATCACCATTTTCCACAGAGCCGGCGCTTTTCGCCTCATCCTGCTTCTCTTTGGGATCAGATTTCCCGGCTTCATTCTGCCTTGCCTTCTCTTTGGTCTGATCCGCGGCTTTTCCGTTACGAACTCCGTCTTCCTTTTCTGTCTTCTCTTCCTTCATCGTATCTGCTTCTGCTGTACGTTTCTCTGTATCTTTTGCATTTTCTTCGTTCATATGATTATCCTTCTTCATGGCTTTTTTTCTCTCTGCTTCCGGGTCTGCCCCGTCGGCGCCCCGCCTGCTGTTATTCACGTCTGCCATGTCTGTCCCGCCTTTCTGTTTTATTGCTTCTAAATCTAATGTGAATCTCCGCATGGATTAATCACTTCTTCGTGTACTCCCGGATCCCGGTCTGCTAGGACTCTGTGCTGTCATCGATAATGTCATGATCGGACGAGGTCTCGAGCTTGGCGTCTCCGTTTCCGAAGAGAGCATTCATCTGTGATTTCAGCTGCTTCAGATTTTCTACTACTTTCTTATAATCCATTCTCCGAGGGCCTACAATAGCGACCGTTCCCTTCATCCCGTTTCCAAGATTGTAGTTTGCGGTGACAACGGAGCAGTCCTTCATGCCCTGAATCGGGGATTCGTTCCCGATATAGGCGGTGATCCCGTTCGAGGCTTCCTCGCCCGGAGCCGTCTCGCGGATCATCTCAGCCAGTTCCTTCTTATCTCCGAACGCGGTCATCAGCTCCTTGGCTTTTTTCGAATCCGCAAGTTCCGGATAGTCGAAAATATTTGTCGCACCGCTCAGATAGATCGGCATGTCCTCCTCTCCCGGCTGTATGGTCTCTGCCACTGCATCGATCACACTGCTGATGACTTCGCTATGAATGCCTGCCTGCTGCTTCATCCGAGTGATCATGTCCAGATTGATCTCGCCGATTGTCTTTCCGTTCAGCTCGTTGTTCAGAAGCAGATTCAGTTTCAGAATATCGTCTTCATCAATAGATTCCTTGAGGTCAATCATCTGGTTTTTGACCAGATTCCCCTGTGCAACCACTACCGCAAGAAGCTGTTTCTCATTGATCCGGGACAACTGAATGAACTTCAATGAGTTCTGATGATACGACGGTCCCGCAATCATTGTCGCATAATTGGTGTTCTGTGCCAGCACATCCACGACCTGCTTCAGTACCTTTTCCATACGATCCGTTTTCTGAATCATCAGCGTCTGTGCTTCGGCATCCTGATTTGTTTTCTGTATCAGCTCGTTTACATAAAGCCGATATCCCTTATCGGAGGGAATCCGTCCGGACGAAGTATGCGGCTGAATAATATACCCCATTTCCTCCAGATCCGACATCTCATTTCGGATGGTCGCGGAGCTTAGATTCAGGTCTGTGTATTTGGAAATTGTCCGTGATCCGACAGGCTCTCCCGTCTCCAGGTATGTCTGGATAATAGCCTTTAGAATCGTCTTTTTTCGTTCATCCAAATCTTCTCCCACTCCTTGGCTCCTTTCTTCCTTCTGAGGATTGATCTCCGGCAGGATCGTTCCCCTTGCCGGTTTGTCAGCACTCTGAATTGCAGAGTGCTAACGCCTATGTTTCATAAGATAGCACTGCATTATTTTTTTGTCAACTACTTTTGCTGTCACGCGTTGAATGCGGTGAATGCTCCTTTTGCTGTTGCGCGGTGAATTGAGCGCGGCGCTAATGGCAAATTATTTTCGGGTTAATTCTTATGGCAATTCATCGCAAAAAATATTTGAACAATCCTCCGAAAGGAATGACCTATCAGAAAATCCAACACTTCGCATTCGGCTGCGGCTCACTGTTCGCGTAAAAAAAACAGGCCGTCACAGTTCCCTGTCTGCTCCAGCCTGCTGCCTGTCGGCATATAATACCGCGCAAGAGCGCAGCTTTATCCTTTGTAATGCTTCTATTAATAAACATCAGGGACTTGTCACTGCTTAGTATGGCTAAAATGTCAGGGACTTGTCACTGCTTAGTATGTAGTATGGCATGTGTCCCTCGCCATATGTCACGTGTCAGATGTCCTTCGCCGCACTGACCACGTATCTGTTCCTGTCAGTCGTTCAGATACCCGGCTTCATTGTAGATCAATGCCATGAACTCCAGATCATCGTCCGAATTGTTCTCCATGCTGTGATACTGTCCGACCTCAATCACGCAGACGTCTCCGGCTGACACATGATAAATCCTGTGGTCATTATCAATAAAATCACCGTGGCCCTTCAGAATATAGTAAGGCTCCGTGTCATGTACATGCTGATGCCAGCCTACGCTTGCGCCTGGCGGAAGTGTAACCTTTGCGTACATCCTTCCATGCCCCATAAGTTCCTCCCTGGACACAATATGGGAAACCTTTGCTCTTCCTCTTCCTCCTGCAAGGCCATCTACATAAGTAACGTTCTCTTTACGGACCATTTCCTGTCTCCTCCTGTCTGGTTTTTAAAGCCGATGCACTTGTCCTTATCCTGAATATTGAACCCTGACCTGTATGTGTTGACATTCTGTTTTTTCTCAGACACGGATTGTGAGTATCCTGCCCGAGGAGTTATATTTTTCAAACTCTACTCCAGCTGCCTGAAACATCATTTTCGATGCAATGACGGAAGGTGTTTTGTCATACTTGTCGTCATCATAGATAACCTTCCGGATTCCCGCCTGGATAATTGCCTTCGCACATTCATTACACGGGAAAAGCGAGACATACAGCTTTGCCCCTTCGAGACTTCCGCCCCGGTAATTCAGGATCGCGTTCAGCTCGCTGTGCGTCACGTAGACATACTTTGTCTTCAGCGGATCCTCGTTGCTTCTGGCCCACGGAAAGGCATCATCGGAGCAGCCTCTTGGAAATCCATTATAGCCGATGGAAAGAATCTTGTTGTCCTGGCTCACGATACAGCATCCCACCTGAGAATTCGGATCCTTGGAACGCATGCCTGCCAGCTTGGCAACTGCCATAAAATACTCATCCCAGGAAATATAGTCTTTTCTCTTATCTGACATCGTTCCTCCAGCATTCTGTGTATAAGCCCTTCGAAAACGCAGACAGATCGCCTGTAGGATCGCAAGTGTACGAAGCATGGGCAATCCGCAGCTTATACCGTGTGTATCCCCGTTCACAACATGTCGGCGCTTTACTTTGTTCCGAAAATTCTGTCTCCCGCATCGCCGAGTCCGGGCACAATGTATCCTTGTTCATTCAGATGATCGTCCAGCGCGCCTACCACGATGGATACATCCGGATGTTCCTTCTTCAGGCGCTCCAGTCCCTGCGGTGCCGCAATGATACAGAGAAAATGAATTTTCTGGCATCCATGCTTTTTCAGCTGGCGAATCGCGTCACAGGCAGAGCCTCCGGTCGCCAGCATCGGATCTACCACAAAAACCTCACGTTCTTCAATGTCGGAGGGGAGCTTGCAGTAATACTCCACCGGCTGAAGGGATTCCGGATCTCTGTACATGCCGATGTGTCCGACCTTTGCGGCGGGGATCAGCGTCTGGATACCGGAAACCATTCCCAGACCCGCACGAAGAATCGGTACGATGGCCAGCTTCTTGCCGGCCAGTCTCTGAACGGTTGTTTTTGTGATCGGTGTCTGAATCTCTACGTCCTCAAGAGGAATACTGCGTGTTGACTCATAGCACTCCAGCATGGCAATCTCGGAGATAATCTCGCGAAATTCCTTGGTTCCCGTACTTTCCTCGCGGATGATTCCGATTTTATGCTTGATCAGCGGATGATCCATAATAATTACTTTTCCCATTTTTCTTCCTTTCCACTCATATAACTGCAAGACACAGGTTCCTCACAAACGATCTGTCTCCGTCCGGACACAGGTGCAGCATTCTCCGGCGAATTACCGCTTCCTTCCGGCATCCCGGTCCTTTGCATTACTGTTTCCACGAGTTGTGCCTCTGCAACATGCAGCGGGCTCTCTTCCGGCAATCCGATTTTCGCCTCGTTACTGTTCCTCTTCAATCTTACGGATCCTTCGGATATGTCTCTCCCCCTCCGAGAACGGTGTGTCGAGGAACGCGTCTACAATTCCGCACGCAACTCCGGGTCCCGTGACTCTTCCGCCCATCGCAAGGATATTTGCATCGTTATGCTCCCGCGTTGCCCTCGCCATAAACTCGTTCGTGCAGAGTGCGCAGCGGATTCCCTTCATCTTATTTGCAGTGATCGAGATGCCGATTCCGGTACCGCAGATCAGGATTCCCTTCTCGCAGCTTCCATCCTGAACAGCGTGCCCGACCTTGTGGGCATAATCCGGGTAATCGACAGATTCTTCACTGAAGCAGCCAAAATCCTTGTATGCGATTCCCTTTGCATCAAGATGAGTCTTGACCTCCTGCATCAGCCGATAACCTCCATGGTCACATCCAAGTGCTATCATTTTGTCCTCCTTCTCTGCAGCACACATGTGCTGATCTGTATCTGCCTCTTTCTGAAAACCCGGTCAGGCACCTCTCATGCCTGAATCACTTCATGGCCGGCCGCCTTGATCAGACGGTTCATGATTGCCTGACCCATTCTCGGTGTCTCAAAGGATTCTGTATAGATATAGTCAACCCCGTCAGCATCGAAGTCCCGCAGAATCTCATATAGATGGTGCGCAATCGTCCTGTCGTCTGCCCTGCTTCCAATACAACGGATATCTCCTTCTGTGTACCTGTCCCGGCTCTCCTCTGTGCAGATGATACCGACACGAAAGCCCTCCGAAAGTCTCTTTTCGGTCAGCTCCCGGATTTTTGAAAAAACAGCCTCCGGCTGTCCCTCTACGATCGCAAGATCTGCCTTCGGCGCATAATGCTTGTACCGCATGCCCGGTGCCTTCGGCCGCACATGAATATTCTCGGACATAATACCAGGATCAACTGTGACCTCTCCGATCACCTTCTCCAACATCTCCTGATTCAGAAAACCCGGACGCAAAATGACCGGATGTCCCTCACTGAAATCCACAATCGTAGACTCCAGCCCGATATTCACCTGGCCTCCGTCAATGATCATATCGATCTTGCTGCCGAGATCCTCCTCCACATGACTGGCGAGTGTCGGGCTCGGTCTTCCGGAGGTGTTTGCGCTCGGCGCGGCAACATATCCGCCTCCCTGACGGATCATCTCCCTTGCAATGGCATTGTCCGGAAAACGGACTGCCACCGTATCCAGCCCTCCCGTTGTCTCATAGGGAACCAGATCGGTCTTCTGAAAAATCATGGTCAGCGGTCCCGGCCAGTATCTCTCTGCCAGTCTCCTCGCTCCCTCCGGGAACTCACGGATCAGTGGAAAAAGATGCTCCAGATCAGCGATGTGTACAATCAGCGGATTGTCCGATGGTCTCCCCTTTGCGGCATAGATCTTTCGGGAAGCCTCAGGATCCAGGGCATTTCCTCCAAGTCCGTAAACCGTCTCCGTCGGAAACGCGACAAGGCCTCCTGATCTCAGAATTCTTCCCGCCTCACGAAGGGCATCCATATCCAGGTTATCTTCCGTCATCCTGACAATTTTTGCTTTTCCAGTCTGCATGGATCGGTTCACTTCCATCCTTTAATAATCATCTTCGCGAAGCGGCAGGTCACAGTTCTCCCCTATCTCCGGGCTTTCGTTCACAATATCCTGAATCGTCTTGTAGGAATTCATGAACTGCTTCTGCACGCGGTTGAAGATCTCGACAACATTTGCAAGCTCTTCCTGGACAGCCTCATACTTCTGTTTTCCCTCACGGTTGATCTCATCGACTTCCTTCTGCACACCCGCAAGGGTTTTCTGTGCCTCTACTTGCGCTTCGTCACGAATTTTCCTTGCTTCCGTCTCCGCCTCTGAGATTCTTCTCTGCTTCTCAGCCTCAGTCTCACGGTCAATCTGCTTTGCGCGGATCTTTGCCTCATAGATCAGGCTTCCGATTGTCTCATAATTATCGACATACGACTGATACTTCTCGCGGATGGTTTTCTCCATCTTGAGGATCTCCTGATCCCGCGCCTCCAGTGTCTCCTGAAGCTCCGCAATCTTTGCGTCCTTCTCGCTGATCTCGTTATCCTTCGCTGCAAGGGCTTTCTTCGCATCCGCGAGATCCCGGATTATTTTGCTCTTTTCCTGATAGGCATTATCCTTTAATCGCTGAAGCTCAGCCAGCACATCGTCCTTGTCGTACCCTCCAAATGCGGTAGTCTTGAACAATTCTTCATTTTCGGCCATAGCGGTTACCCCCTTTGATCGTATACTCCCGTAATCGAAACGAGATAAAACGCGCTTCACGGGTTTTATCTCGTCTTCGCAATGCCCGCCATAAAGCGATGAGCGCCCGGCTCACCGTAAGCGTAAGTAAAGTATAGCACAGCATCCCCGGATTTTAAATCTCGGATTCCATTCCGACTTTTCTCCCTGCCCGTCCGCGATGCTCTGCTCACTCGCTGTCCTTCAGATAACTGCTGATGATTTTCCAGACATCGGATCGCTCGTAGCCGAGCCTCCATTCCGCAACACCAGCAAGATCCGCCTTGCGGATCAGTTTCATCTTCTCTTCGATGGATTTTTCATCCTCCAGCCAGATGCTGTAGGTCTCATCACCCACGGTGACACTTCCCGTGTTCTGACCGCTTTCCGAATCCCATCTTGTCTGGATACCGAGAGACTTCACCCACTCGTCCGCCTCGTCCATACCAAGAGCCTCACTCGAAGGTGCCTCCCCGGACACCGTTGTCCAGCCCCT
Source organism: Bilifractor sp. LCP21S3_F8 (assembly GCF_052117805.1). NCBI lineage: Bacteria > Bacillati > Bacillota > Clostridia > Lachnospirales > Lachnospiraceae > Bilifractor > Bilifractor sp. LCP21S3_F8. The sequence goes on from NZ_JBQKIK010000005.1 coordinate 84,149, forward strand.
CGTGTAAAACGGAATCGCGTTGATCACCTGGTCGGCAGGAACCTCCGCAAGCGTATCCTCAATGCCCTGCTTTACAAAGGAGAGCGAGGCAACCGACCCCGCCTCGTCGGATCCCGCCGTGTGCTCGTCGTATCCCATGATAACAAGATAATCCACGGTTTTCGCCTGTTCGGCACGATTCAGATATGCTGTATATACCGGAACATAATTATCTACGGAGACAATCAGATCTTTCGCATGAGCGGCAACGGAGAGTTCCCGAAGAAACTGCAGATACTGCGGCGTGTTCTCTGCAGTAACCGTTTCAATATCGACATTGATTCCGTCCATTCCCGTGTCCTCCGCAGCCTGAATCAGCTGAGTGATCACGAGAGAACGGCTGTCACCGTCCATCAGTATGGTGCCGATGTCGGCCTTGCTTCCGCCCACGTCCTGCAGACATCCCCATACCTCAAGTCCTGCGTTATGCGCCATGTTCACATATTCCGCATTGGCGTAGGAAGTCAGCTTCCCCTTGTCATCGGAAAAGCTGAACCACGTCGGAGAAATCGTATTCAATCCCTCCGCATCCTTGGTCAGCTCGGTGAAAGAGCCCGTTCCATCATCATTCTCACTGCAATACTGCCAGGCGAGATTAATCTTCTGATCCGCGAACTTATGGTCAAAGATGAAGCGGGAGTCCGTGGTATGCTTGATCGTACCCTCAGGAGCTGTCTTCAGCTCCGACTTCAGAATATATCCGATAAATCCGTCACTCGTGGACACCTGACACCATTCATCCGCATTCCCAGTCAGAACAACGACGTCGCCTTCCTTCACGCTGGTCAGAACATCGCTCTTCGGACCGCCGCGGAAGCGGATCACATCATCTTTTGTCACCGTCTCTGCCGTAAGGTTCGTCCATTTGGTTCTTGCAACGACTCTCCACGGATCCTGATACACTTCAAGATCGATATCCGAATTCTCCCCGATACAGTCCGCAGAGATATACACGGTGTCTCCGTCCTTCAGAACCGCATTGCTCCCGTCATCAGGCGTCCAGGTTTTTGTGCCGTCCGGAAGAGTGAGCAGAAGCTTTCCGCTGCCGCTTTCCCAGAAAAATCCCGGATTCAGATAGTTCTCCACGGTATCATAATCTACATACACCTGATTGTTCTTTACCAGCCCCTTGGTCTCCAGAACGGCGTCATCCACAACCAGTGCCGCCTCCTTCCCGGATGTAAGACCAAAGTAGGAATCCAGATCCATCTGATCATAGGTAAAGGAATGCCGGTTATAGATAAATGCCGCAGTTCCGATAATCAATACTACAATGATACCAAAAATAACAGCAGGGAGAACAGAACGCTTTCCCCTCCTGCTTCTCTTTCGCGAATTCGACATAACAGACCTCTTGCGCCTCAAACGGACGTCTTTTTTTACAATATATTTCCGTGCCAGGCGAAAGGACCCTGCTGCTCATTCATCCATGCCCGCCTGCTCAGGCGCTGCGGCCGAAATCCGCTCTGTCACAATCGGACTTATTTTAACATGTTAAATGAGGCATGGCAAGGAGAGCACCTTCCTTGAACTACCCCAACTGACCGAAGTCAGTTGGGGATTCCGATGGGTCAGCCTTGCGGCTTCCCCATAAGAACCCTCGGTTTTACCAGCTACGAGGTATATGCATGCTCTTTTCGAAACAAAGAAACCGAAGCCTCCCGAATCTAATGGGACATGCTTTCGAAGTCCGCATAGAAGCGTCCGTCCCCGCACCAGAGAGTGACATACAACTGCCGAGGCCAAATGTCGGGGTACCGCTATACGGCGTGATCCCTTGCGGGATGTTAATGATTACTACGATAGAAAACGGCAGATACCGGTTTTCTCGAAACAATACCGTTTATGATTACAAAGCGGCTGTGTACCAGGCAGGACAGCTTTTATCGTTCTGCCGCAGCCAGTCTTTTAATTTTGTGACAGTGCCAAGGTCCGGAAGATCCAGGTAGAAAGCATGTGTCCGGATTCCGGACAGCTTCTTATACAACGCCACGTCTTTTTCTGCAGCATAATAAGGGCCGGTCTGCTTTTTGCTGTCGAGAAGGTGTCCGTACACATCAGGGATGATAAGCTCGTCCAGTCTTTCCAGAGCACGGAGTCCGATGCAGTAAGCCGCGGCGGTATGGACGGAGATTCCGTACTTTCGCATGAACAGCAGCTTTCCCCAGAAGCTCGTATAGGCCGGATCTACGTACAGGACAGAAAAACCTTTGCGGCTTCCCTGTGAATCCAGATGAAAGCGAAACTTTTGATAAGCAAAGGACGAAACGAGGAAGTTGGATCTTTTTACGCTGTATTTCATGGAAGCCCGTTTTGTGGTAAGATCCAGATTCTCAAATACCAGCGGTCTGCCGGTTTCCTTGTTGAATACTGCCACCCGGGAGACTACGTCGCCTATGATCTGATCGCGTTGCGTCGATGACTTATGTTCCAGGTCAAATGGGATTTTCCCATAACGAAGCAGTTTACCGGAAGGATCCACTTCCACCCATGCCAGATGATCCACATTCAGGTCACAGGAGATGCATCCCTCGGACAGATCCGCCGACGCTTCATGATCCGGGAGATCAAAGTTGGCGGATACGATTAAATATTCCCGGCCGTTTCCATCTGTCATCCGTTTCATCCGATAGCTGACGGCCTGACGAAGGTCTTTGCTGCACTGGAAACACGCGCGCCATTCCGCCTCATACCGCGCAAGGTGAAACTTTGGAAAAACAACCGTTCCCATCCCTTTCGGAAGATCCCAGTGCAGGTTTCCCGTTTCATCCGGATGGACCAGATAATTCCCATAACGGCTGGTATGCCTTCCGGTTGCCTGCATGGTTCGATATCTTCTTCGATGGAACTCTCTGCGCCATGTGTCGTCGCATCCGACGGTATCCTTGGTTTTATAAAATGCCATGGATCCGAACAAAATACGATCCGGGTTGGACTTGCCAAGTTTTTCCAACTTACACTCCCTGCGTCGGAAAGCTGCCTGTACGTTGTGCAGCCGCGCATTGGTATTGCGGATCCGCTGTTCGACGAGACGTTCATATTCTTCCAGAGCGTAGACGTGTCTTCCACCGGGAAAAGCCGTCTGCCCGCTGATTTTCAACATACAGCCCTTATAGGGCCGTTTGAATTTCCCGGTCCTAACATATGACACAATCGTTTGTTTGATCGCCCGCAGTTTTGTCAGGCTTTCCGTCAGGGAGATGATCTTTCTCTTCCGGGCAGCCAGATCATCTTTGATCCTTGCGAGATACCACTTCCGGAATTCTCTTTGTGAGGATAAGAGACCGGTGACTTCCGCATAGAGAGAAGTGGAATAATAATCATTGATGCCGTACTCCTTCATCCATGCGCTGTAGGTTATCTTTTTCAATCCAAGGATATCTCCCTTGGATCCCGGGAGATATCGATTGGCGTATATTGCATTATACATTTGGATCTTGAAATCGTTATAGCAACAGATCGATTGGATACAGAGATCAAATGCGCCTGACGCTAATTCTTCTTTATAATACCTTGGCCCGTTGATCGTAACCTTCATGTTTTATCCTCACATAAGATTGATTCAAATGCTTATTTATGTTAGTATTATAGCATGCAGTGTGAAAAATATAAAGCGCAACATTACATTTATTTCGGAGGTTCAAAGACCATGGAATATACAAAGGGCGCACATTCGGTTTACAGTATGACCTACCATGTTGTACTGGTTACAAAATACAGGAGACCTGTTATGACGGAAGAGATGCGCGCGGCTGCAAAAGAAAGGGTTGCGTATCTTCTCAAGCTGTATGACGGGAAGGTGATTGAAATGAAAGGAGAGCCCGACCACCTGCATATTCTGTTCAGCGTTCCACCGGCAAAAGCACCGGCTGTAGTCATAGCAACACTGAAAACGCAGCTGTCCAAGTTTTTCAAAGCGGAATACCCCGAACAGGTGAAACGATACCTCTGGAAGGATGCTTTCTGGTCGTCCAGTTATTTCGTATCAACAACAGGCGGTGTTTCCAATGAGACGCTTGAAGCGTATATCCGTGACCAGGGAACGGAACATCACAAACGAAAGTATGTGTGGTCCGGTAAGTATGCCAAGAAAAGAAAAAGGGCCGATTCATCCCCGACCAACTAAGGTCGGATCGGGGCGTTCTCGGCAAAAAATAGGTAAAAAAAAACAGGAAACTGCTCTTCGTAAGCGTCAAACGAGATAAAACACGCTGCGCGAGTTTTATCTCGCTATCGCGACGCTCGCCGCACACGAATACTTCGCATTCGGCTGCGGCTCACTGTTCGCGTAAAAAAGAGCCCCCTCCGGATGCGCGGATACGGTCGGGTATCTCTCATCGTCAGAAACGCAGCCGGTGAGGCTCTTATGATAATCTGACGCATCACGGCCATTCAAATTGCCGAACTGCCATCTGCGCCATTCTGTATCAGTTATCTGTCATTCTTCCTGATTCGTTGTGAATCAGATTATAATTGAGCATTTTCTCTCCAGTCACCGGATCATAATAAAAATCCGGCATGTAACATCCCCCTTCATGAACGGCATTTGCCCTCGCATTTTCAATCAGGATCGGGTTACTGGGATGATTGTCCAGATAAAGCTTCCACCCCTTCTCCTCCCACTGGAAGAGCTCCGACTCCGATGAATTCATCATTACTCCTTCATGATACATTCTGATTCCCCCTCCCAAAAAACGTCGAAATATTACTGTATAAGCTTTTCGAAAACGCAGACAGGATCGTCACGCGCGAAGCGTGTGTAAGAGACTGGATGCGATTTCGAAGGCAACAGGTATGAGGATGAAGCGCGAACGCGCGAAATCCGAATACCTGTAGGATTGCGAGAGTGCGAAGCACGGAGCAATCCGTAGCTTATACGTATAAAGCCGTCGTCAAGCGGGCAGTTTTGGGCATGCGAAGCATGCACAGAAAACTGCATGCTTGATCGACGCTAACATGTATGAGCATGGAGCGGTGCGAAGCAACGCGAGAATGCGAATACATGTGGCAGCTGCGTGAGTTGCGAAGCAACGGAGCAGCTGGCTTTATACACATTGGCGCACCCCGCCTGCGGCACAACAACCACATTGCCCCACTGCCATCAGTACAGATCTTTCCTTCCCACGCATGAAATCACCGGGAACGGTACTCTCAGAGATCCCGGAATCAGCGGAATCTGCCGGGATTCCGCGTTCCGGCTCCAGCAATCCATCACTGGAAGGAAAGAAACTTTAAGTGATAAACTGCTAAAAAAAAGGGATTCTTCCGTGATAAAACCTATATTGAATGAAAAATGGGATTCTTCCGGATAAGAACAGACCTCTGCCGGGAGGCAGTATTGGAAGAACAGAAAATATGGAAGAATAAGAAATATAGAAGAAAGACATTTCAGATTACAACCAGAAATATCCGCATAAGCTCTGACGAACTACATAACAGACCGGTACATAAGGATCACCTCTTTTCCTCACGCCGCCGATGTATTTCATGTATGTATATTATACATAATGCAGGTATATTGCACAAGCAGAAATATCCGAACCACTTTACAATTTTTCAGAGTGTGGTATATACTGTGGCTGAAAGGAAGTGATGAGATGAAAATCGAAAAAATTAGCGATAATAAAATACGCTGTATTTTGACGAGCGAAGATCTTTCCAGCCGAAATATCCGGCTGAGCGAGCTCGCATACGGTTCCGACAAATCGCGCAAACTCTTTCAGGACATGATGAGAGAGGCACACTATGAAGTCGGTTTCGATTCCGGGAACTCTCCTCTGATGATCGAAGCGATCCCCACCTCTTCCGAAAGTCTGACTCTGATAATTACAAAGGTGGAAGACCCGGAGGAACTGGATACCAGATTTTCAAAATTTACCCAGCCGACTGCCTCCCTGGGTGACGGCCTTTTCTCTGATTCGACAGGGGGCGATGCGGCCACCCTTGCGGAACTCTTTGACCGGCTGTTCGAGGCGAGAAGGAAGGACACCGGTGACACCGGAAAATCCGTTGCAGCCAAAGATGCTGCAGGGAACAAAACAGACGCTTCTCCTGCCACAGAAACCGCGGACTCCAGACGCTCAAAGCTGAATGATATGCTTCCAAAAAAGCTCATACAGGTATTCCAGTTCCGGAGCCTGGACGACGTCATTTCAGCGTCCAAAGCGGTTCACAATTTCTACAGAGGATCAAATTCGCTCTACAAGACCGAGGCGGAGCAGAACAATTACGAGCTGATCCTGCATCAGTCCGGGATGTCTCCGGTGGATTTTTACCGGACCTGCAACATTCTGAGTGAATACGGCACATGCAGCACAGTGGATGAAGCCGGCGAAGCTTTTCTGCGGGAGCACGGCACTTCCCTGATTTCGTCAAATGCGCTGTACAGGCTTTCACAGCTTTGACAATGAGATAAAGGGACGGCAAAAGAGCTTCTGATCTGAGTTCAGATCAGAAGCTCTTTTGCTGTCTACATATCTTCACATTTTCAGAGGCGGCCGCCCCGCCCGTGTAAATAAATCCGTTTCACTTGTCCTGTGTGAGATAGCTGCGGATGTTCTGAATTGCTTCCTGCTCATCTGCGCCGTCAGCGGTTACAATCACATTCTCACCGTTATCCAGTCCCAATGTCATCATTCCCATGATGCTTTTCGCATTTACCTTCTTTGTACCGCTCTCAAGATAAATGCTGCTCTCATACTGACTTGCCACCTGAACCAGCATAGCGATCGGCCTGGTCTCAAGTCCGTTGGAAATCTGAATTGTAACATTATCTTTAATCATCCTGAAAATTGCCTCCTTGTTTCTCCCTCAGGTCCTCAGCAATGATACTGATCTTCCTTAATCTGTGGTTGACCCCTGACTTACCCACCGGAGAGCTGAGATGCTTTCCAAGCTCAGATAAAGTCGCTGTCGGATATTGTAACCTAATGTTAGCCATTTCGTCAAGTGCTTCCGGTAAATTGGACAGACCGATCCGCTCCTCGATCAGCCGGATATCCGCTATCTGCTTTGCCGATGCCGTGGCCGTCTTGTGGATATTTGCTGTCTCACAGTTGACCTGACGGTTCACATTTCCCCGCACTCCGCGCACAATCCGGATATTCTCAAACTCAAGCAGAGAAGCGCTCGCGCCCATCATGCCGAGCAAATCAGAAATCTGCTGGCTGTCCTTTACATAGACAACCCTGTATTTTTTCCGCTGAACAACCCTTGCGTCAACCTCCAGCATCTCCAGGATATCCCGCACTCCCTCGGCCTGCTCCTCCGTGGTACATACGATTTCCAGGTGATAAGAGGTGTTCGGATCGCTGATCGAGCCACCGGCCAGAAAGGCTCCCCGGATAAATGCCCGCTTGCAGCACGTTCTCTGAAGAATGATCTGCCTGCTGATCGGCACACTGTCGGAGATGCGTCCCCTCTCATCCAGAAAACGCACCGCCTGCAGAATACGAATGGCGGTCTCCCTGTCTTCCACGATGATCTGGTACAGATCCGTCTTTTTTCTCCTCTTATCTTCCACTCTGACAAGCTCCGGACGGATGCGGAAGATTTTCTTCAGCAGCGACAGATATTTATCTGCGACATCCATGTGCTCCGTGCGGAAAACAATCTGATAATCATCCTCCTGTGTCGTCCTGACCGTCGCGCAGAAAATCAGAATCGCCGCAAGCTCGGCAATCTGACAATGTCTTGCCGGACCCGCCTGTCCGATAAGCTCTTTTTTTACCTCTCCGGAAAACGACATAATCTCATGATTTCCTTCTCGCGGCATCCTTATCGATGTCGCGGTGCTCAATTCGAAGCCCGTACTCACCGGAGTGGCCCAGGCGGTGATACAATTCCTCGGCAAGGGTAACCGAACGATGCTTGCCGCCGGTGCATCCCACGGCGATTACAAGCTGCGTCTTCCCCTCCTCGATGTAATTCGGGATAAGAAACTGTACCATGTCCACCAGCTTTGCGATGAACTGTCTGGACACATCGTATTTCATGACAAAATCATGAACCTCGCGATCCTTTCCGGTCAGATGCTTCAACTCCGGAACATAGTATGGATTCGGCAAAAACCTTACATCAAAGACGAGATCTGAATCGGCCGGGATTCCGTACTTGAATCCAAAGGACAGGATCGTAACCATGAGACTCTTGAAATCTTCATCCTCAACAAAAATCTTCTCCAGTTCTGATCTCAGCTCTCTCGTGAGAAGCTGACTCGTGTCCAGAATATAATCTGCCGCCTTTTTCAGTTCTTCCAGCTGCTCCCTTTCCCTGGCGATCCCGGTCTCGACCCTGCCTCCCTTCGCGAGAGGATGGCTTCGCCTCGTCTCCTTATAGCGCTTGATCAATGTACTGTCATCTGCATCCAGGAACAGAATCTTGTAGCGAATTCCCTTCTCCCGGAGCCCGCGCAGCACATCGCGAACCTCCGTCAGGCTTCCGCTTCGGATATCGACTCCCATCGCTACCTTATGAATCCTGCCCTCTTCTCCGTCAACGGTAAGCTCGATCATTTTTCCGATCAGAAAGACGGGAAGATTATCAACACAGAAATATCCCATATCCTCGAGCATTTTCAGAGCGGTGGACTTCCCCGCTCCTGACATGCCGGTTACAAAAACAAGTTCCAGTTCATCCATCTGCCTGCATCCTTTCTGATCTGCCATTGTCCAGATCTGATACACTAACCCAGGACTCATTATCCATGAAAGTACGGTTTTCCCTCTGACCAAAAGCTCATTTTCCACAAAAAACGGAATTTTGCTCTTAACTGAAACGAGCCTGAGAAAAAATCACCCTGTTCTCAGCCCCGGAATCCCAGGAAACGAACCTCCGGCTCCAGGTGCACCTGAAATTTATCCCAGACGCGCTTCTGAACCTGACCAATCAATTCTCTCACATCCTCTGCCGTCGCATGATCACGATTGATCACAAAACCGCAGTGCTTCTCCGAAACCTGTGCGCCTCCTACACGGAAACCGCACAATCCCGCGTCCATGATCAGTTTTCCGGCATAATATCCCTCCGGCCTTTTGAAGGTGCTGCCGGCACTCGGATACTCCAGCGGCTGTTTCGTAACGCGCGCATCCCGAAGATCGTTCATCCTTGCGATGATTCTGTCTCTGTCGCCCTTTGCGAGCGAGACCTCCGCCTCCAGAACGATCCATCTCCGGTCCATGATCCTGCTGTGACGGTAACCGAGATCCAGATCCCCGACCGTTACAACGCGAACCTCCAGATTCTCATCAAGAACGGTCACAGATTTCAGAACATTCTTCATCTCTCCCCCGTAGGCCCCCGCATTCATCGTGCAGGCTCCCCCGAGCGTTCCCGGTATGCCGGATGCAAATTCCAGCCCGGAAAGCGAGTGATCTCTCGCCTCTGCCGCAAGTCTGGACAAAAGGATTCCCGCTTCCGCGTGGATTATGCTTCCCTCTGTGTGAACGTGCTGCAGATTCTGATCAATCCGGATGATCACTCCCCGGTATCCCTCATCACTGACCAGAAGATTGCTTCCGTTGCCGATGATAAACCATGGAATCTCCTGACCCCGGCAGAATCTGACGGTTTCTGCCACCGCCTCGCCCGACGTCGGACAGACCATCAAATCCGCCGGGCCGCCGATCCGGAAGGTCGTATGCCGTGACATCGGTTCCTCGCGGAATGCGTTATCTGCGCCGACAATCCTCTGGATTTCAACTATCGCTTTATTATTCATGTGTGTTCGTATTCTCCCTTCAGCCTCCCCAGCCGGCTGACTGATTGAGCCCGTTGGCTGCTCCTGCTGTTCCCACATCTGCTCCTGTACCTGTTCCGGCTGTTTCACCGCCTGTTCCAGTACCGGTTCCGGCTGTTCCGCCGCCTGCTCCGGTACCGGTTCCGGCTGTTCCCTCATCATCCGGTATACCGTCACCATCCGAGTCGGCGTATCCGTTGTTCTGCGTCCCTGCCGTATCTGCCGCCCCGGCGGTGCCGGCAGTATCCTCTGCTGTGCCTGCTGTATTCGCATCCGCTCCGCCCTCTCCAGTGCCGGACCCGGATGTTGTATAGGTTCCGCCAAGCTCGGTAATGGCATACTCCGCGTATTCCGCCCTCCGCGTGTCCGGATTCGCGTCGATGATCGCCTGATATTCAGCGATTGCCTTGTCCGTGTCCCCGTTTTTCGCGTAGGCCTGTGCAAGGAGATTCATTACCTCGTAGTTATCGGCAGCATCCGAGGAATCGGTCAGTGCCAGTGCCTTCTCAAAATACGAAACCGCATCTTTCCAGTTTTCCTGATAAAAAGCAGTCTGCCCCTGCGTCACATAGGAGCTGTATGCCTGGCTCTGAAGATCAGACTTAATTGAGTCATAGATCTCACTCGCCTCTGTTGAAAGCAGTGAATTGTCCACCTTTGCGAAAGCGTCTCCGGCAGACTCGTAATCCCCGTTCTGATAATCCACATAAGCCTGAAGCAGATTGTCATAGGACTGCTCCGTCGACTGAAGATCGGCGACCTGATCCTTCGCTGAACTCACCGAGCTGGTTGAATCATCAACCTGCTGCTGAAGATCATTGATTTTGCTCTGCTGTGCGGCGATCGTCGTTGTATATTCCGTGATCCTGGAGTTCGTCGACTCGCTGAGGCTCTTCCGGACAGCCGGACCGACCACAAAAGCCGCTCCCGCGATGCCAATCAGAACACCAAACAGTACATTTACCAGTGTCAGATACGCCGGCCTCTCACGAAATGCAGCCTGCCTGACCGCGGCGTTCTGCTGCAGATCCTCGTCCGGATTCTCATTCTTCTTTCTGCCTCTTCTTCTGTCGCGGGTCCGAATGTCCATTGTCGTCGTTGTGCCCGTTGCCTCATCAATCTCCCTGAGGTAACGAAGCGCGGACGGATTGACCCTGTCAATGCGAAGCACCCGCTTCAGCATCCTTCGCGCGTGAGAATACTTTCCATCCTTGATCTCAATCAGTGCCAGAAGGAGATAAGCGCTGACGAGCTTCGGATTGCGGCTGACAATTTTTCGAAGCTCAACCGCCGCGATATCATCATTTCCCTCCCGGCAGGATCTCAGCGCCTCATTGTACTGACGAATTGTCTGATTCAGCTGTTCCAGGTGCTTCGGATCCGACCGCAGATTCTGAATAAAGTAAGCAGCATCGTTTCCTGCAGGTCGGAGATTGGCGCTGATGACCCATTCACTCAGGGCGGAAACCGCCTCCCCTGTCTCATAATATACCAGTCCGAGAAGATTTCTTGCCTGGATATTATTCTTATTAAACTGCAGGCTGATACGAAGCTTATCAACCGCGCCGGAAAGGTCACGGATCTGGGCCATATCAAGTCCCTGGTTGTAATAGCTTCTCGACAGCTGCTCCGCTATATCTTGGCCGAAAACCATTCATGACTCCTTTTCTGTCTTTGAAGAATTCTTCTGGTTGAGTTCCAGTTCTCTGAGAAGATCGACAATGTCTGTCAGATCCTGATTTTTTATCGCATTCTCAACATTCTCCACATCAAGACTCGGCTTAAACTTTTTCAGTTCCTCGTCATAATCCAGCATACAGAACCTGCTCCTTTCGTGTGTGAACTCCGGCGTTTTCTCCTGTTTTGCTTCGTCCTATTCAGATAAACCTTCCATTGCACTTCGAGGCGTTCAGATAAACCTTCCGTTTCGTTCAGACAAACCCTCATTTTCGCCTCGGGGTGTTCAGATAAACCCTCAGTTTCGCTTCGCGGCGTTCAGATAAACCCTCAGTTTCGCTTCGCGGCGTTCAGATAAGCCTTCAGTTCTCCCGCCAGATACAGCGAACCGACGCAGAACAGCATGCCATCCTCCTTCAGGGCAAGGGCCAGATCAAAAGCCCTCTCTGGTGAAGGTTCCGAGAAGACCGCCACCGCTCCGTCATCCCGAAACAGCTCTGCGAGCTCATCCTCGGAAACTTCACGGCTGCCGGAGATCCGGGTCGTAATGACGCGGTCAGGGTGAATTCTCTCCACCAGTTCCCGGATCATGTCCTGGTATCTCTTGTCCCGGACACAGGAAAACAGCAGTGTAATCTCCTGATCCTTATGAAAATGTTCCACCGTTCTGACAAATTCGGCAATTCCGTCCGCATTGTGTGCGCCGTCGATGATGACATCCGGAAGCACCGTCTCCATCCTGCAGGGCCATTTCATCCGCGAAAGGCCTGCCGCCAGTTTTACCTCCGGTATCCCATGTATCTTCTCCAGAAGTTTCATCGTGAAAAATGCGAGAGAAGCATTCATCATCTGATACTCCGCAATCTGCGGAATCCGGAGACGGACGGCAGCAGTGCCATCCGGCGTAAAGTCAAAAGTGACCCCTTCCTTCGTCGTACGCACCACATGGTACATGGCAGGTGTCAGCTCATAGCAGGGCGCTCCAAGTTCCTCTGCTCGCTTCCGGATCACTTCGGAGGCTTCCCCATCATGTCCGTCAAAGATTACCGGTGCGCCCTCCTTGATAATCCCCGCCTTCTCAAAAGCGATCTCCGGGATTGTATCCCCGAGATACTCCGTGTGGTCCAGGCTGATCGATGTAATGATGGATGCGAGGGGATGCCGGATCACATTTGTCGCATCCAGCCTGCCTCCCATTCCGACCTCAAGGATCGTATAATCTACCTGTTTTTCCCGGAAAATTATAAGGCCCATCAGGAATAAGGTCTCAAAGTAGGTCGGATGAGTATCCCCCTCCGCCATGGTCAGCTTCACCGCTGCCATCACTTTGTCAAAAGCCTCTGTAAACAGATCATCACTCACCGTTTCTCCGTTGATCTGGTATCTCTCATTGATCCGGATCAGATGCGGAGACGTAAAAAGTCCGACCTTGTACCCGCCCTCCATCAGCATTGAATTCAGGTAGGCGCACACACTGCCCTTACCGTTTGTCCCGGCCACGTGTATAATCTTCATTACCTCTTCCGGGTGTCCGAGCCTGTCCAGAATGCGTCGTGTGTGATCAAGAGACGTCTTGGTGGTAAATTTCGGGATGCTTTCAATATAATCTACTGTTTCATTGTATGTCAATTTTTGGTTGCCTCTCCCTTTTCAAGGTATAATGCGAGCGGTTTTTCATCCGTTTCCGACAGAATCTCGTTCGAGGTATCACTCTTCTGAACCACACTGATCTCATCCGTGCCCTTCAGCTCAAGTCCCTGCGCAAGAAGCAGACTGTTGCTGACACAGACCGTATCCTTCACCATCTCACCATTCACCGCCAGTCTGCTGGCCGCCGTAAAGTTCTGCCCATAAACGTAATAAAGCGGTTCCTCATCGGTTCCAGATTTCACGATCCGCTCCACTTGAATCGGCTCGGTGCCCATCTTCATGTCGGTCGGCGCGAACGGACTCGTTCCGTTATAGACGTACTGCTCGCCATATAGCATATCATACTGCATAACCTCCAGATTGCTCTGGTAGAACCGGTCTCCCCGCTCCGACTCATGGTATCTGACCAGCGTCCCGTCGTACAGCCCGAGCCTCTTCAGAACCTCGGCTCCGATCTGATAGGCGGCCAGATTCTTGTCTTTCTTCTTCAGCCCCATGTTATCCCAGATGATATAGGGTGTACGGTATAGATTCCATCCCTTCACATCACTTTCCTTCAGTCCCATCGTCGGCAGATGATCTCCGTACATCACCAGAACAACCGGCTCATCAAAATTCTGAAGCGCATCCGTAAGCTCATGGACGAACTGATCCATCTCATGAATCTGCTCACAGTAATATTCCCACGAATAATCGTTCTGCTCTTTCTTCTCCGCTCCGGTCACAGTGATTTCCGGATCACTGATCACGGGCTCTGTCGGATAATCCCCGTGTCCCTGCACGGATACGGTGTATACATAGTCCGCTCCTTCCGTCGACTTCAGCGCCTTCATGATTTCCGCCGTCAGAATATGGTCCTTGACCCATCCGGTTTCCGTCACGTCGGTGATATCCGGCATGTATTCTTCGGAGGTGAAGGTGTCAAAGCCGAGATTCGGATAAACCGTGTTTCTCCCGTAGAAGGTCGCCTCATTATTATGAATGGCATGCGTACTGTATCCGACTCTCTTGAGATCGAAGGGAATGCTCTCTACGGTTTCCTTTTTCAAAACCGTCTTGTAGGGATACTCACCGGCCCCAAAATAAGACAGGCTCATGCCGGTGATCGCCTCAAATTCTGTGTTTACAGTTCCGGCACCAACGACCGGCACCTTCAGCATACCGGAAGAGTATTTCTTCTGCAGCTTATGGAAATATGGGATCGGGTCCTCAGAAATCTTCAGACCTGTCACAGTCTCCGGATCAAAAAAAGACTCCAGCTGAAGAAAAACGAGATTGGTGTCCGCCGCTCCCTTCGTATCAGAATCGGGAAGCTTTTCATCCTCATCCTTCTCGATATAGCTGATCAGCTTCTCGGAATATCCGTTCGGCCGGCTCATTCCGGTATCAAAAACAGTGACCGAGAAGCAGTATGGAAATCCATAGTTCTGATACGACATGGCAAGGTTTCCGAAATAACTGGAAAGGATTCTTGTGTGGATACCCAACTCGGTAGCACCCGCAAAAAGGGCAATGCTTGCGCCGACGATGACAACATCCACAAACCAGCTGCGTTTTCCCTGGTATTTCGGTGCCTTAAAGAAATAGCGGATCAGGAAGAAAATCCCTGCCGCCAGTCCGGCCATCATCAGGCCGAACAGGACCGGCGGAATATACTCCGTCACGACCTTCTTCGCGTCTGCGAGGAGCTTCAAATCCTGTCCCGTAAAAGGTGTGACACGATTTGACAGAATAATTCCGTTCGCCAGACTCAGTACAAACCAGAAACCGGACACAAATACCCGCACCCAGACGCGCCTGCGGAACAGAAATGCCACCGACATCGTCGTAAAGATCAGAAACGCGTTGTACAGAAAGACAAGAGGACTGTCTGTCATGTATTTCCACGCGCCAATAAACGAACGCCTGGAGATCAGCTCCATGATAAAATACAGGATGCAGCACCACAATGCCTGGAACGGCACCGAGAAACGGTTCATCAGACGGACCCAGTATTCCAGGTCCGCCCTCTTCTTCCTTCCGTTCAAACATTCTGTGTCATTCCCGTCGCAGTTATCCTTCTGTCCGAACACGATTCTCTTCATCTTTCTTTTTCTCCAGCTGCGTCTGCTCTCAGTTCTTCTCCAGCTGAGCCAGACGCTCTTCCACCTGAGCCATCATCTGTCTGTAATTTTCAAGCTTATCCCGCTCCTCCTGCACCTTCTTCTCAGGAGCCTTCTGAAGGAATTTTTCGTTTCCAAGCATTCCGTTCGAGCGGGCAATTTCCTTCGTCAGACGTTCTCTTTCCTTCGTCAGACGCTCTCTCTCCTTGTCGATATCGATCAGATCCGCAAACGGGATGTAAATCACCGCGCCCGGTATGATTGCTGAAAAGGCATCGTCATCGATATTCTCCTTCGTCTTCTGAAGAGAAACGCTCTCCGCATGAGCAAGTGTTCCGAAGAACGACTCTGCCTCTCTGAACTTCTTCAGCACATCCTCCTCACCGGAAACAATGAAGACATTTGCCTTCTTGCTCGGCGGCACGTTATGAGAGCTGCGCACGTCACGAATTCTGCGCACTGCTTCCTTCATTAGCTCGACAGCTGATTCTTCTTCAAAATGGTATTCTTCCCTATAGACCGGCCACGGAGAGATCATCACCGATTCCTCATCCGGATTCAATGTACAGTAGATCTCCTCTGTAATGAACGGCATGAACGGATGCAGAAGCTTAAGCGCCTCCGAAAGAACAGTCTTCAGCGTCCAGAGAACCGGAAGCTTCTCGTCTTCGTTCTCACTGTAGAGCACCGGCTTGGACATCTCAATGTACCAGTCGCAGAACTCCTCCCAGATAAAATCATAGACCTTCTGAACCGCAATTCCAAGCTCATACTTGTCCATGTTCTCCGTGACATCCTTCGCGAGGGTATTCGCCTTCGAGAGAATCCACCGGGAAGCGTAATCCAGCCTTGCAGGATCCATTTCCTTCGGAACCTCCGTATCGCCGAGATTCATCATAATAAATCTCGAAGCATTCCATACCTTGTTTGCGAAGTTCCGGCTCGCCTCAACCTTCTCCCAGTAGAAACGCATGTCATTACCCGGAGCATTTCCGGTCATGAGCGTCAGACGCAGCGCGTCCGCGCCGTACTTGTCAATCACCTCGATGGGATCAATGCCGTTTCCAAGGGACTTGCTCATTTTTCTTCCCTGAGAATCACGGACAAGACCGTGAATCAGCACATGGTGGAAGGGAACCTTCCCGGTCTGCTCAATTGCGGAAAACACCATCCGGATAACCCAGAAGAAGATGATGTCATACCCGGTCACCAGCACATCTGTCGGATAGAAGTACTCCAGCTCCGGCGTCTTGTCCGGCCAGCCAAGCGTAGAGAACGGCCAGAGCGCGGACGAGAACCAGGTATCCAGCGTATCCTCCTCCTGACGGAAATGCGTTCCTCCGCACTTCGGGCATTTTGCAGGCGCTCCGCCGCGCTGTACAACCATTTCTCCGCAGTCCTCGCAGTAATAGGCCGGAATTCTGTGTCCCCACCACAGCTGCCGGGAGATACACCAGTCCTTGATGTTCTCCAGCCAGTGTGTATAGGTCTTGCCATAGCTCTCCGGAACGAACTGCAGATCGCCGCTGTTCAGCGCATCCAGCGCAGCCTGTCCCATCTCCTTCATCCGGACAAACCACTGTGGCTTGACCATCGGCTCGACAGTTGTATGGCACCTGTCATGAGTACCTACAGAATGCGTGTGCGGAACGACCTTGACCAGAAGTCCCAGGTCCTCCAGATCCTTTACAATTGCCTTTCTCGCCACATAACGGTCCATACCCGCATATTTTCCGCACTTCTCATTCATGGTTGCATCATCATTCAGAATGTTGATTTCCTCGAGATTGTGACGTTTTCCTACCTCGAAGTCATTCGGATCATGAGCGGGAGTGATCTTTACACAGCCGGTTCCGAATTCCTTATCCACGTATTCATCCGCAATGACCGGTATCTCGCGGTCGGTCAGCGGCAGCTTCAGCATCTTGCCGACCAGATCCTTATATCTCTCATCATCCGGATTTACGGCAACCGCGGTATCGCCCAGAAGCGTCTCCGGACGTGTCGTCGCGATCTCGACAAATCTTCCCTCTTCACCCACGATCGGATAATTGATGTGCCAGAAGAATCCGTCCTGATCCACATGTTCTACTTCTGCGTCTGACAGAGAGGTCTGACACTTCGGACACCAGTTAATGATACGGCTTCCCTTATAGATCCAGCCCTTCTCATAAAGGCGACAGAAAACCTCCTCAACCGCTTTTGAGCAGCCCTCATCCATCGTAAAGCGTTCTCTCTCCCAGTCAGCGGAGGATCCGAGCTTACGCAGCTGTTTCATGATCCGACTTCCATAGTTATCCTTCCACTGCCAGCAGTATTTCAGGAATTCCTCGCGGCCGATCTCGCGCTTGTCAATGCCCTTATCCTTCAGCATATTTGTGACCTTTACCTCGGTCGCAATGGCCGCGTGGTCGGTACCCGGCTGCCAGAGTGCCTCATATCCCTGCATTCTCTTGTACCGGATCAGGATGTCCTGCATCGTATTGTCCAGTGCATGTCCCATGTGCAGCTGACCGGTTACATTTGGCGGCGGCATAACAATGGTAAACGGCTTTTTGTCCGGGTTCACCTTTGCGTGAAAATATCCCTTGTCCATCCAGTTCTGGTAAATACGGTCCTCAATGCCCTTCGGATCGTAGGTTTTGGCAAGTTCCTTACTCATGAAAAAAATCCTCCTCTGCCTTTTGGAAAAGCGAAAAAATAAAAGCCCCCTGCACACATCGTGCAAAGGGCGATCATATCGCGGTACCACCTTGCTTCACATATGTATCCGCGAAAGCAGAATCATATATGCCTCATTCTATCCGTTAACGGGGATCAGGCGGGAATCCCTGGCGACATGACGGAATGCTTTTCCGCGTCCTCAGGATTCCGACTCAGAAGCTACCTTCCGCACAGGGAAAACCCGGACCTCTCTCAGCAGCTGAAGTCCTCTCTGTCGGTGCCGTTGTGCGTACTCCTCTTCGTCACAGTCTTTTCATATTTAACGTTAATCATAATAAGGAAGTTTTCTTTTGTCAAGCGGATCCTGACCGCCCATAAACGCACAAAAAAAACGCCCTTGCAAAGGCGTATTGTCATCTCAACCCGGTATCCTCAGTTTTCTCTGCTGCAGGAGGCAAAAGCTCCGAAACGAGGTCTCGGCCGGAATCTGTTATCTCATCTCTGTCTTGTCTGTCACAAGAGGGGCGGGAACTCCAGAACAGCTTCTGTTCTGCGGAAAATCGTCAGCCATCTGTTGCGGAGGAAATGGTACGATAAAACATTGGCGTGCTCTGAAGAATCTCACCCTGCCGTAAAACCATGCATAAATCCTGCTCAAGGTCTCTGGCGGAGTGATTACTCGTTCAGACATTCCATATCTTCATAAAATGAAAGCTTTGCTCGGAAGCTTTAACCTATAACCTCTCAGGCAGGTTTCCTGACTCACGGATCAACGTTTCATGCGCCTTCTCATATGTGCGGACATACAATGGCATTTGCATCTCGCTCCCCGTATACAGTGACCGGATCGTCCAGGCCTTTCACCTGGTTCCCTCTCAGACCCCTTCTGAGGTCTCACCTGAAAAGCTGATATAGAATTTATACACGTCAATTATCATATGACAGATCGTTCCGATTGTCAAGACCCGAATGAAACGTTTCGCATCTGTCCGAATGAAACGTTTCGCATCTGTCTGATTGAAACTTTTCGCATTTGCGGTTCACACATTCATGATTATTCATGACTGACGGGTAAGGAATTAACAGTCCGTTTGCCATTCACCCTTTAAAAGCATTGTGACCCGCTGCAGTTTCCGTGCCGCCGGCATCTTCAATGTCTCTGCGACATGTCCGAATAAACCTCACAAAAGCGTCCCATGAAAGAGGGCTCCTCGTGACCCGCCTTCAGGTGTGAGATATCTCCGATCCTCAGCGCGCGGAAGATCGCCGTACAGGATTCTCTTTCCTCCGTCACGAGCTCCGTCACAGATGAAGGCTGCATGCAAAGGAAGTGCCAGGGAATGAACGGCGAACAGTTCCACAGATGTGA
This sequence comes from Bilifractor sp. LCP21S3_F8, assembly GCF_052117805.1. NCBI lineage: Bacteria > Bacillati > Bacillota > Clostridia > Lachnospirales > Lachnospiraceae > Bilifractor > Bilifractor sp. LCP21S3_F8. The sequence continues at coordinate 103,386 of NZ_JBQKIK010000005.1, forward strand.
CAGCAGTACGCAGCTGACCCCGAAGTGGCAGAATAGCGCCACGGTCTTTCTCGATTCTTTGCTCACATGGTAGCAGCCGTTTTCTCTCCGGTATCCGTATCCTTCAAGCAGACGATCCAGCTCCCCGGTCACCCAGTCGTAGACCTCCGTCATATTGCTGTTCTGCGCCACAAGAGTCTCCCTCCATTTTTCGGGATCCAGATAAGCCGGATCCTGCATCAGCGACGAAGGAAGCATGTCCCACGGAATTCCACGCGCAAGAGTCCCGTCTTCCAGTTTTCGCGCGTCCGGATATGCTTTCCTGAGTACATCCGAATGGTTGATATCCATCCTGCACTCAAATTCATGCAGCCATTCCATTGTTTTTCCATTTTCCCCAAGCTTTTCCAGAGTATATGAGGCAGTTTTCTGTGCCCTGCCCATGGGGGACATATAAATATCATCAATCTCTTCTCCGGCAAGAAGATCGGCCAGAAGTTCCGCCTCCCGGTCTCCCTTTTCCGTCAGCGTATCATGTACATAATCCGGGTCACCATGTCTGATCAGTAATAATCTCATATGAAATTCCTATCTTCCTTCTCTTAAGGATAACGATTAAGCACCTCAATTTCGAGTCAGCACCTCAATCTCTAGAACGTATTCTTCTCTCGATATCAGAAGTCCCGGGCTCTTCGGCTCCCGGGCTCCTCATAATGATTTTGCAAGCGAACGATGCTCATTTTGAAGGAAAAACAGCATCCTGTCAAGACCGGAAAGGCCGGATAAATGCACTGGCAAAACCACTCACGCATCCGAAAACAGCGGGACTGCATGCACAGCCCCGCCGCTCTACCTCTTACAAGCCGCGTCTTCACGGTATTCTCGTTCAGCCTGAGTACTTCCGCAATTTCACGAATCGTCAGTTCATCCGCATAATAAAGTGTAAGAATCATCCCATATTTCTCATCGACTCCCTGTATCAGTTCCCTAAACGAATCCCCTTCATTTTCCTCCCAGTTCTGCATTTCTGTTTTCTCGGGAATTTCTCCACTTCTGTCGTAGTGGGCCTGATCCCGGATAATCGCGTAACAATGATTCAGGAGGATTCGAATCATCCAGGTACGAAAAACCGCCGGATTCTTCAGCGTGTATATTTTTTCGAAGCACGTCAGAATGGTCTCCGCGACCGCATCCGATGCATCCTCATTATTCCGCAGAACCGACCAGGCTGTCTTATACATGATCTGCGTATTCTGATCCATCAGTTCAAGAAACGCATCTGTATCTCCATTTATTGCTCTTCTAACCAGTTGTTCCAAATGAAAGCTCCTTTAGAATATATGTCTTCCCGAAATCATATCGCCGTTTCCAAGGGCCTCTTTTCCGGCGTTGAACGTTCCTCTTTCCTTTCGGTCTTCCTGAATGTCCATTCATATATTAGATGAAAAGAGAGCAGAAATAGTTTCAAAAAAGCCGCCTATTAACGCGTCAACAAATTTCTCATAGTTTAAACGAGCTGGAATTTATAATCGTCCACCTTGCTCTTCGTCCTGTGTTTTTCTTTTTCACTCCTGCAATTGCATGGGAAGAAATAGCAGATCATGTATAATAATTTCAACCGTAAATTTCTGATGAATCAGAAGAATCCTTATCCCATACACTCGATAAATAATCCGTTCTGCCGGGTTTCATCCGCTAAAAAAAGGACCTCCACTCACAATGATTGGAAGTCCTTTTCATGATTTTATCATTTATCCGGCTCTATGGCCGGATTTCTCGCTCAATTTTACATCTTTTGTCATGTCCGAACAACAGTGCCGTGCATAGACATGCATTTCCTTGCTTCGCCTGCTTTTCAGCCGCGTTTGCTCTGAACCTCATCCCAGTATCTTGCGACCTCGGCGGAGTACTCCTTACCCTCCTGCGGGGCGCCGCATACCTCGTTGTAGTATGCCCAGATATCGCCGAACGGAAGCATCTTGTCCGCCTCCTGGTCGATCATCAGCTGTGTGAAGTTGCCCGCGTTCTGAAGTTCCTTCAGATGCTCATTCGGCAGGCACAGCGCATTCAGCAGGCACTTCTGCCAGGTACGGAAGCCGACTGCCCATGCGGATACACGGTTGATCGAAGCATCAAAATAGTCGAGTGCCATATGCACACGATCCAGCGCGTCATTGCGTACGATCTCCTTCGCCATCTCCTTCGGCTCATCATCAAAGAGAACGACGTGATCCGAATCCCAGCGAACCGGGCGGGTGATATGCAGAGCAATCTCCGGGAAGAAGGTGAGAAGCGCCGGAATCTTATCGGATACAACCTCCGTCGGATGATAATGGCCGTTATCCATCAGCGGAATCAGCTTGTCCTTATTGAATGCGGCATAGGTCAGCGCAAACTCAGAGGATCCGGAAGTGAATGACTCAACTCCGATTCCGAACACCTTGGACTCCAGGCACGGCTTTACCTTGTTGAAATCGTACGGCTCAGAAAGGATCTGGTCAACGGAATCCTTGTACCGCATTCTCGGGCCCATCCGGTCTGCGGGAACATCCTTCAGTCCGTCTCCGGTCCAGATATTCATCACACACACCTCACCGGTCTGCTCCGCGAAATAGTTTGCGATCCGAATGCATGCTTTTCCGTGCTCAATCCAGAACTTGCGGACATCCTCATCCGCGCTGGACAGGTTCATTCCGTCCGCGCCGGCACACGGATGAGAGAAGAAGGTCGGATTGAAGTCAATTCCCATATGATGCTTCTTTGCGAAGTCCACCCATTTCTGGAAATGCTTCGGCTCGATCTTGTCGCGGTCCACCTTCTGACCCTTTTCAAAAATTGCGTAGCTGGCGTGAAGATTCAGCTTTACCTTACCGGGAACAAGCCTGATCACCTCTTCAATATCAGCCATCAGCTCCTCCGGTGTTCTGGCGATTCCCGGATAGTTGCCGGTCGTCTGGATTCCTCCGGTCAGCTGACCGTCTGAATCGAAGCCGTGGACATCATCTCCCTGCCAGCAATGCAGGGAAACCGGAATATCCTTCAGCTTCTCAATGGCAGCGTCTGTGTCAATTCCAAGCGCCGCATACTGTTCCTTCGCAATCTCGTAGCGTTCCTTTACGGTTGTCATCTCTGTTCCTCCCATTCATTCGTCATTACAAATATTCTATTTTCACGGATCGATTCTTGCCGTGAGTCTTCGATCATCGTGAATCATTAATTACCATGTGTCATTTATTATCACCGGTCATTTCCCGGTGATGTGCTATGCGGCCGGCGGCTGTGGCGCAATTCAGAACCGGTACTGCGGCATACCGCTGAAATTCAGCCGGAAATCAGTTCTCCCTCCGGGCTGTATACCTTGATGCCGAAGGACTCGTGGATGTTCTCGCGTGCTTCCTCTACCGAATGGAAAACTCCGGTCGCGAGCATCTGCGCCGTGATATTGCCGATAGCGGTTCCTTCATTCGGACCTGCATGTACCTCTTTGCCGGTTGCCTTTGCGGTCAGACGGTTCAGATAGTCAACATTGCAGCCTCCTCCGACAATATGAATTCTCGAGTAGCTTCGGCCGTTCGCTTCCTCCAGCTCCCTCTCCGTCTTCGCGTAGCACTCCGCGAGAGATGTATAGATCAGCGTCGCGAGCTGTCCGAAATTCTCCGGTACCTTCTGTCCGCTCTCCTCACAGGCTTTCTTGATCTCGCCGATCATGCTGTCCGGGGAAAGGAATCTCTCGTCATTCGCGTCCACCCGCGACGGAAAGTCCTTCTCCGCCTCCGCCATCTCTACAATCTGCGGGAAACTGTATTTGTCATTCACCTCATGCCGAGCCGAATTGATCATCCACAGACCCATGATGTTCTTCAGATAACGGAATCTGTGATCATAGCCGCCCTCGTTTGTAAAGTTCAGTGCACAGCTCTTTGCCGAGGTATCGGCGGTTTTGCGCTCCACGCCCATAAGCGACCAGGTTCCGGAGCTGATGTACACAAAATCATCGTCATTTGCCGGCACTGAGAGAACCGCAGAACCCGTGTCATGCGTACAGGGCACAACGACCTCGAAGTCGTAACCGATCTCCTCCGCGAGCTCCGGACGGATATGTCCCAGCTTTGTGCCGGGCATCACAAGTTTCTGGAAGATCCGGCGCGGATATCCGAGCCTGTCAATCAGCTCCCAGTCGTACTCACAGGAAGCCGCGTTGATCAGCTGTCCCGTGGTAGCCTCCGTGTACTCATTCACCTTCTGTCCGGTAAGAAGGAAATGGAAATAGTCGGGCACATACAGGAGCGTCTCCGCCTTATCCAGGTACTCCGGATGCTTCGTCTTCACCGCCATGAGCTGATAAATCGTATTGAAAATCGCCTTCTGAATACCGGTGCGGGCATACAGATCCTCAAGCGAGATGATCTTATATACCTCGTCATCCATGCCGTCTGTCCGGTGGTCGCGGTATCCGACCGTGTTGCCCACAACGTTGTCATCCTTGTCCAAAAGGACAAAATCAACGCCCCAGGTATCCACACCCACGTAGCTTGGCATCTTTCCGATCTCTTTACACTTCTTCAGTGCAATCTTGACTTCACGGAAAATCCGGTCAAATTCCCAGCAGAGTTCCCCATCCTTCTTTACCATGCCATTCTCAAAACGGTGAACCTCCTGCAGCTGAAACTTTCCGTCCTCGATCCATCCGAGCATCATGCGTCCGCTGGATGCTCCGAAGTCCAATGCCCCATAATACGTCATAAAAAACCCTCCTTACACGCGCGTGATAAAATTACCCGATGTTTATCTTATTTATCTCGAGATTTTCCTTACATCCGGCACCCCTGTGTCTTGCTGTCCCTCATTATAGCAAAAGCGAAACGTTTTGAGTAGAACCAGGTTTGACAAAAAAAGGGTCTTCTTTTGCAACATAATCACAACAAATCGGTACGAATCCCTCGCAATCATACATCTGGTTCCTGTGAAGTTCACAGACATATTGCGGAAAAAGCCCTTCAGAAAACAATGCCGCGTAACGAGATAAAACACGCTGCGCGAGTTTTATCTCGCTATCGCGACGCTCGCGTAAAAAAACCTGTGAAAAGTCCCGGGTATCCCGAAATCTTTCACAGGTTCTTTCAGCTATTCTTCTTTTGTGAGGTGGGAACATACTCCCGTTTACCACTTCGACCCCTGTGCCGTATTCCCTGCTCCGGCTTTGCAGTACTGAGCCCCAAGGTTCCGCCTCGCAATCACCGCCCCCGAATATCCCTGCTCCGGCTTCAATATGCCGGGACCGGTCAGGTCCGGATCATTTCATTCAATACTCTCCTGCTCCTCAGCGGACGGTCGAGAATCCGGTCTGTCTGGCGGTTCAGCGCATTTTCCAGTTCCTTCAGCACCTCCGGCTTCACCTCAAAGGTATACAGCTTTGTCAGAGGAGCGCTCATGACATAGCGGACTACATACAGCGCGGACGGACTCATCAGAGCAGGATCCGGCGCATATTCACCATTTATCGTCATGATCCGGATCTCAAAGATCCGTCTTACCAGCCGGTTGTCCAGGTGCGGATTCAGGATCGCCTTCATGGTCAGATACAGAAGATTCAGCATGTCAGTACCGTCGATGCCCTCCCGGCCGTAGTAATCCGCAAAATCCAAGAAGTAATACCCGTAATAGACTCCCGGCTGTTCAAAGGCCAGCTCGGTGAAGTATTCCCGGATCGAAGCGGAAATCAGGCTGTAGGAATTTCTTCCTTCGATCAGCGTGAAGCTTCCGAAGGCAAAGGGATTGGACAGTGCCATGAGCGTGCTTCCCGGCCGGCGGGCGCCTCTCGCAAAACAGCTGATTCTGCCAAGCTCTCTCGTCAAAATCACAAGCCTTTTATCGTTTTCACCGATCGGCATCGCCGACAAAACCATTCCCGACACATTGATCTGTTCGTTCATATCTCTCAGCTCAGAATACTAAATCTGTTCACATCTAACGAGAGGCTAAAATTTCAATGGGCGTCGCAGCCTACTCTCTGAGTTCCTTCTTGTCGTAGCCGTAATTTTTGACGAGAATATCGCTTTCTCTCCAGTCCTTCCGCACCTTGACCCAGAGCTTCAGATTAACCTTGCCGCCGAGCATCGTCTCGATTTCTTTCCGTGCCTCGGTTCCAATCTTTTTCAGCATGGCGCCGTTTTTTCCAATAATGATACCCTTGTGGGATTCTCTCTCGCAGATGATCGTTGCCTCAATATCTGTAATCGAACCATCCGGACGCTCCCGCATCTTGTCGATGACCACAGCGATCCCGTGCGGTATCTCCTCTCCCAGAGACCGGAGTGCCTTCTCGCGGATCATCTCCGAGGCGATCTGCCGCATCGGCTGATCCGTAATGGTTTCCTCCGAAAAGAAACGCGGCCCGTAAGGGAGTACCCGGAACAGGCTGTCGATCAGCGCCTCCAGATTTCTGCTGTGAAGCGCAGACACACAGACAATGTCCTCGAACCGGGTAATATTCCGGTATGCTTCCATCGTGCTCTGTACGATATCCTTTTTGACCTTGTCAATCTTGTTGATAACAAGGATAATCGGAAGACCGGAGCGGTCAAGCATCTTTGCTATGTGCTGTTCCGCAGCGCCGATGTAATCGCCGGGTTCAATGAGCCACATCACAGCGTCCACGTCCTTCAGGGAACTCTCCGCCGCGTAAACCATGTATTCCCCCAGCTTGTTCTTCGCCTTGTGAATTCCCGGCGTGTCGAGAAATACAATCTGCCCGCGCTTGCTGTTGTAGATTGTCTGAATCCGGTTCCGGGTTGTCTGCGGCTTTCGTGAAGTAATCGCAATCTTCTGTCCGATCAGATGATTCATCAGCGTAGATTTTCCCACATTCGGTCTTCCAATTAATGCGACAAATCCCGATTTGATCTCCCCGGTTCCAGTCCCCATTCCTGCTTCCATACCTTTTCTCCCCGTCCTGTCTCAGGTAAGGCTTTCAATCTTCCTGAAGAGGTCTGCGTGTTTATCCACGGAGCTTTCACTTCCGATCACACAGATATTGCGCGCGGCAAGAACCGATGCGACCGGATCCGCGAGTGCCCGGATATTCTCCGCTTCCGCGTCCAGAACCTCATCTCTTTCCTGCTGAAAATCCTTCTCTGTCAGACCCGCGAACCAGCAGTTCAGCGCGAAGCTTCCCCTGGAAGAAGCTGTCATCGGTGTATCCATCTCACTGATTGTACCGATGATGTATTTCGTCATAGCCTTTTCATCCGCGTCAAACTTTCTGAGATACTCCGGCAGACCGGCATATACGTCCAGTGTGTTCTTCAGATGAGGGTCCCTGTACGATACCAGATAACTGTCGCCGGAACGTTTGAAGCTGCTCATGCAGCCGTAAGCTCCGCCGAGTACCCTCAGATTCATCCACAGATAATCGTAATTCAGAATCATTCGAAGAATCCGGAAGGCTCCGGTATATTCATATCCGTCTTTCCGGTAATTGCCTGCCTGGGCAACGAACTGCACCTGTCCGGAGGTCTTGAATCCTTCATTCTTCTGCTCCGGCTTCCAGTCAAAGCTTCCCTCCTCGAAGGGATCTGTGCAGAGATTCTCCTCAAGCGACAGAATTTCCTCTTCTATACCGTCAAATCCCTCTTCCTCAGCTGTCACGCTGACCGTCAGATTCTCAGGACGGAATACGATCTTCATGAGCTTCTGAAGGTTTTCGATCAGGTTATCCGCTTTCTCTTCAAAATGCTCATCCAGATCCTTTACCAGACGGAGCTGGTCAATTCCCGTTGTTTTCTCTGTCCATGCGGAAAGAAGAGACTGATAGGACAGTGCCCGCTTCGCCGCGGAAGTATGACCCGCGGCAGGGATTGCCTGCTCCATTCCTGCTCTTGTACTTGCAAGAATCTCATGAAGTCTCTTTTTGTCATTAAATTTCGACGTCTTCAGGATCTCCTGAATCATCTCGAAGACAAAATCTTTCTCACGGTAGAGATATTTTGCCTTTACCCCGAACATGCGATAGCCCTTGGAATCATCCAGCCCCTTCTCCGTCGGAAGAACCTGCAGACCGAAGTTGATTCCACCGGTCCTTGCGTTGATTTCATGGAACAGCCTGCCGTAGGTATAGTGCTCCGTATCCACGACTCCGAGCATATTCTTCAAAATTCCGAGATAAGGAACCAGTTCATCCGGAATCTTCGCGGTATCAAACAGCAGCGTCAGATAAGCGATTCCGTTTGTAAAATAATGATGTCTCAGATATGTGGTGTCGTTGACACGAATTTGTTCCGTGTCCGGATGAAGCGGTGTCTTCCGGTCGATATCCTTTCTGGAAAGCATCGGAAGCGAATTCAAAGCCTCCTCGGAATCCTCTGATTCCTGATATTCCTTTAACGCCTTCGTCCCGGCAACCATCGCATCCAGCTCCTCATCTGAGAGCGATGCCTTATATGCTGCGAGCTTCTCCGCCGCAGCCTTCTCTCTGCGGGCAGCCAGACCTTTCTCCGGCTTCAGCGTCACAACCGCGGCATGATTGTTTGACAGGAGATACCTGCGAATCAGATTCTCAAAATAGCCCGTGCCATTTCGTTTCTTGAGTTCTTCAAAAGCATCCAGCTCTTTCAGGTATTCAAAAGGCTTCCCCTCGTCATAGAGCCAGCTGTCAAAAAGATCCATACCGTAGATCAGGCCCTTCGGGAACTGCGCATAATCTGCCTCCCGGAAACGGAACTCGAAATAATTGATTCCCGAGGCAATAGCGAGTGTGTCCAGCCCCTCCTCCGCCAGCTTCTCCAGCGTGTCATGCACGACAGACAGAAATCTGTCCTTATCCTCCGCATTTGCGTTCTTCGCAATCACGGAAAAGAACGGCTGAAGAATTCCGTCGTTGTAGGCACCTTCCACATCTCTTCCGATTCCCGCGTCCAGCAGTGCCTGCTTGACCGGAGCTCCCGGTGCGTCCAGAAGTACATACTCCAGAACCGAGAAAGCAATATTAAGCGTAACATCCGAATAATCCCCGACCACCGTGTTGACAGACAGATACGTATTGTCCCTCTCAGGCTCACTGTCCAGAATCGGGTAACTCATCGTGACATCCTTTACCTCAGAGAACGGTTTCTGCATCGGAATCTCCGACTCAACTGGTATACGATCAAAAAGGCTCAGATACTCCCGGTCCAGCCACTCCAGCTTCTCCTCCATGTCCATGTTTCCATAAAGATAAATATAGCAGTTGGAAGGGTGATAATACTTTCTGTGGAAATCCAGAAACTCCTCATACGTCAGATCCGGAATTACCTCCGGATCTCCGCCGGATTCCACGCCATAGGGAGTATCCGGAAACAGAGCATTGAAGACGGCACGGTCAAGCACCTCATCCGCCGATGAAAAGACGCCCTTCATCTCGTTGTAAACGACGCCGTTGTAGGTCAGAGGATCCTCTCTGTTCTCGAGCTGATAATGCCAGCCCTCCTGACGGAAAATCTTCTCGTTCTTATAAATATTCGGAAAGAACACAGCATCCAGATATACATCCATCAGATTTTGAAAATCCGTGTCATTACAGCTGGCTACCGGAAACATCGTCTTGTCCGGATACGTGAGGGCATTCAGGAATGTATTCAGAGATCCCTTTACCAGTTCTACAAAAGGATCCTTCAGAGGAAACTTTCTGGATCCGCATAATACGGTATGTTCAATAATGTGCGCGACTCCCGTCGAATTTTTCGGCGGAGTCCGGAAGGCGATGTTGAACACCTTATTCTCATCATCGTTGGAAAGGAGCGCAATCCTGGCGCCGCTCTTCCGGTGACGGAGAAGCTTTCCCTCAGCGTGCACGTCTTTGATATATTCTTCACTGATTAATTCATACTTATCTGTCATACGCAGCTTCACTCTCCTGACTTCTCATTTCTATAATTTTTCCTCCGGAACCGGATGGAAGCAAATCTCCCGCTGCCCACTCTCCGTGACCGGATGCAAACAAACGCCTCCTGCTGTCCGATCTCCGTGACCGGCTGAAAACAAACGCCTTGTCCGATCTCCGTGACCATGCGTCTGTCACCGGTCGTTGTTTTCCCCATAGCGCTCCGCCATCTGTCTCAGCTGGTCCGCAGTGAGTACAAGGTTAAAACCGGCCGGGTTAAAGACAAATCCCTCGGATTCCTTTACCAGGAAATTATGAATCCGGTCATAGGTGATCGGTGTCAGTTCAAGCTTCACGCCCTTGTTTCTCTGATTGAACTTCTGCACCTCGCCGAAATCCGTGTAAACCGGCTGGAAGGTCTTCCCCGCCTTCGTTTTGACAAGCGGAACCTTCACCTTCTGGTTCTTGTCCTTCGGGTCCCATTTTCCCTCAATCTCGCTGACATCAAACGAGATGATAAACCGGGAACGAAACAGATTGTGCGCCATCTCCTCTTCAAGGTCGTGCAGATGCTTCTTCTCCTCCTGATTACGTTCAACCGGTCTGGTAAGCTCCTGCATGAAATACAGTGCCGTCAGCTGAAGTTCCGGATTCGCCCTCGGAATCTTATCATTCCGCAGCGCATCAATATCCGGTTTCTCCACCAGATCCGTGAGCTGAATCCGGATCGGCGCGCCCTCCTCCTGATACATCACGGCATTGATGCCGTACAGATAAAGTGTCCTCAGGAACGGAAGAATCATCCCCCGTTCAACCTTCACTGCCTGCAGCAGATATTTGTCCAGGGTGTATGGATGCGCAAAGGTCTGCGTCATTTCCTTCGTGGTAAAAATATAGATCTGATCATCGAATGTCTCCGGATCACACTCCACAAAAGGGCAATGCGTAAGTGCCGAATACAGGACATAGATGCTCTCATTCTTCTCGATTTTTTTCAACATAAAACTCTTATCAATTATTGCCATGTCAGTTCCTTACCGCACAGCTTTCCTGTGCCTGAATGATGAATAAATATAGTAACGTCCCCCTCGGGACCGGGATTTTTGTCACCGCAAACCACGCATGCAAAGCGCGTACTTATGCACTCTGCGACGTGAGTCATCGCTTTTGACGCTGTAATATACTATATCATATTGTAAATCCACGCGCAACGAACCGAAATTGTTAAAGGTTTGACCCGTAAATTCTTCGCTTTGTCTGTCCTGACCGATTAAGAAAAAGATACTGTGATCGAGACCTTTTCCCTGCTCAATTATATAATTGGTGAAGGATCCTGCAGAAAGGAGCATGAAACCCAATGAGTGTGAGCGGATGTGGTCTTTTTCCGCTTCAACTAATGATATGCGGAGCATCTGGAAATTATACAAAAAAAGAAACCCGGGGCAGATTTCTCTGCGCCGGGCGTATTACACGTTTGAACTCTATATATCCGACCGGATCTGGGATCCGGGAGCAGGGCCGCGGCATAGCCGGGTCCTGCATTTATTTTATCAAAATTTTACTGCTCTGCCGGTCCGTACAGCTTGATGAGCTTGTTGAGGTATGTATATCTCTCAGCAGACTCCTCTTTCTGTTTGCTCTGCAGTCTCTCAGCCTTCGCCGGGTTCGCACGCTTCAGAGAATTGTAACGTACCTCACCATCCAGGAAGTCCTGATAGATATCTGCCTGCGGAGCCTTGGAATCCAGAGTAAATGCAGGCTTATCTGTTCCAAGCAGTGCCGGGTTGTAACGGAACAGATGCCAGTATCCGGACTTAACCGCAAGCTCTTCCTCGGTCATTACCTTGCCCATACCCTTGCGGATACCGTGGTTGATACACGGAGCGTAAGCAATGATCAGAGAAGGTCCGTCATAAGCCTCAGCCTCGCTGATTGCCTTAACCGCCTGGTTGTAATCAGCGCCCATAGCGATCTGCGCTACATATACGTAGCCGTAGGACATAGCGATGGAAGCAAGGTCCTTCTTCTTGGTCTCCTTACCGCCTGCAGCGAACTGAGCAACTGCTCCGGTAGGTGTAGCCTTGGAGGACTGTCCGCCGGTGTTGGAGTATACCTCAGTATCAATAACCAGAACATTGATATCCTTATCGGAAGCGATAACATGATCCAGTCCGCCGAATCCGATATCATAGCCCCAGCCGTCACCACCGAATACCCAGTTGGACTTCTTCGCCAGGAACTGTTTGTTGTCCTTGATGAACGCAGCCTCTTCGGTTGTATTGTTAGCGATTGCAGCCAGCAGCTTATCTGTTGCGACTCTGTTCTCAGCGCCCTTTGTCATGGTGTCAAGCCATGCCTGTCCGGCTTCCTTGACAGATGCATCCTTCTCAATAAGAGTTTCAACCTTTGTCTTCAGCTCATCACGGATAGCCTTCTGTCCAAGCAGCATACCATAGCCAAACTCTGCGGCATCCTCAAACAGGGAGTTGGACCATGCCGGTCCTCTGCCGTTCTGATCTACCGTATAAGGTGTAGACGGTGAAGAGTTCGCCCAGATAGAAGAACATCCGGTAGCGTTTCCGATCTGCATTCTGCTTCCGAACAGCTGAGTGATCAGCTTTACGTAAGGAGTCTCGCCGCAGCCTGCGCATGCGCCGGAGAACTCGAGCAGAGGTTTCTTGAACTGGCTTCCCTTTACGGAAGTGATCTTGAATTTGTCGATAACATCCTGCTTCTCCGGAAGCTTAACCGCATAATCGAAGCCCTTCTGCTGATCCATGGCGTCGGCAATCGGAGTCATGGTCAGGGCCTTCTCACCCTTCTTGCCCGGACATACATTCGCGCAAGATCCGCAGCCTGTGCAGTCCATGGTGGAAATCTGAATGCCGAACTTGTAGGACGGCATACCGGTCATCGGAATGTTCTTGAAGCCTTCCGGTGCCGCAGCAACCTCAGCCTCTGTCAGAGCGAACGGACGGATAACCGCGTGCGGGCAGACATAAGAACATCTGTTACACTGGATACAGTTGTCGCTGTTCCAAACTGGAACATTTACAGCGATGCCACGCTTCTCATAAGCAGCAGTACCGGACGGAGTCTCGCCGTTTGAATATTTCAGAACGTCGGAAACCTTCAGGTTGTTGCCCTCCTGAGAGGAAACAGCCAGCTGAATGTTGTTGACGAAATCAACGGCATCCTTGCGGCCCTCGGAAACCTTCTTGAACTCAAGGCCTTCATCCTCACAATCAGCCCAGCTTGCAGGTACCTCTACCTGAACAGCTCTGTCTGCGCCGGCGTCGATAGCAGCCCAGTTCTTCTTGACGATATCATCACCCTTGCGGCCATAAGTAGCCTTTGCCGCTGCCTTCATCAGCTCGATTGCCTTCTCCTCCGGAATGATACCCGTCAGCTTGAAGAACGCGGACTGAAGAATGGTGTTGATACGGGTCGGTCCCATGCCTACCTCGATACCTGTCTTTACACCATCGATGACATAGAACTTAATGTGATGCTTTGCGATATATGCTTTAACCTGTCCCGGAAGATGCTTCTCCAGCTCTTCTCCGGTCCACGGGCAGTTCAGCAGGAATGTTCCGCCGTCTACCAGCTCCTGAACCATGTTGAACTTGGTGATGTAGGACGGATTGTGGCATGCAACAAAGTTTGCTCTGTGAATCAGGTAAGTGGATTTGATCGGTTTCTTACCAAAACGCAGATGAGACATTGTTACACCGCCGGACTTCTTGGAATCATAATCGAAGTAAGCCTGTGCGTACATGTCTGTGTTGTCGCCGATGATCTTGATGGAGTTCTTGTTTGCTCCTACGGTACCATCAGCTCCAAGTCCCCAGAACTTGCAGTTTACCGTTCCTTCCGGTGTGGTAACAAGCGGCTCGCCTACCGGCAGAGACAGATTGGTTACATCATCGACGATATCGATGGTGAATCTCTCCTTTGTCTCGTTGTCGTATACAGCAACGATCTGCTCCGGAGTGGTATCCTTGGATCCAAGTCCGTAACGTCCGCCAAAGATCTTGATTCCGTCGAACTTGCTTCCGCGGAGTGCTTCAACAACATCCAGGAACAGAGGCTCGCCAATGGAACCCGGCTCCTTTGTACGGTCAAGTACGGAAACCTTCTTTACCGTATCCGGGATTGCGTCAATCAGTGCCTGTCTGGAGAACGGTCTGTACAGACGTACCTTTACAACACCAACCTTGCGGCCCTGAGCCATCAGGTAATCGATGGTCTCCTCGATACAGTCGCATACAGAACCCATAGCTACGATAACCTGATCTGCATCCGGAGCGCCATAGTAGTTGAACAGCTTGTAGTCTGTTCCGATCTTGGCATTTACCATATCCATGTACTTCTGAACGATTCCGGGCATTTCATCATAGAGGCTGTTGCATGCCTCACGGGTCTGGAAGAAGATATCCGGATTCTGGGCGGATCCCATTTCCTTCGGGTTCTCCGGGTTCAGAGCGTTTGCCTTGAACTCCTTCAGAGCCTTGATATCGATCATGTCTCTCAGATCCTCATAATCCCAGGTCTCAATCTTCTGAAGCTCGTGGGATGTACGGAATCCATCAAAGAAGTTGATGAATGGAAGATGTCCGGAGATAGCTGCTGCATGAGCGACAGGCGTCAGATCCATAACCTCCTGTACAGAAGATTCGCAGAGCATAGCAGCGCCGGTCTGGCGGCATGCATATACGTCTGAATGATCACCGAAGATGTTCAGTGCATGTGTAGCAACGCAGCGCGCAGATACATCAAATACTGCAGGCAGCTGCTCACCGGCGATCTTGTAGATGTTCGGGATCATCAGAAGAAGACCCTGGGATGCGGTATATGTGGTTGTCAGAGCACCGGCTGCTACAGAGCCGTGAACGGCACCAGCTGCACCTGCCTCAGACTGCATCTCTGTGATCTGAACTTCCTGTCCGAACAGATTCTTTCTTCCCTGAGTTGCCCACTCATCAGTGTGTTCAGCCATCGGTGAAGAAGGTGTGATCGGATAGATCGCTGCCACTTCGGTAAAAGCATACGAAGCATGAGCTGCTGCTGTGTTACCATCCATGGTTTTCATTTTTCTTGCCATCGTAACTATTCCTCCTTATATAACTTAAGATGTATAATTGATTTTATACACATACAAGGTTATTATAGCACCCGTATTTTTCTTTGTCACCAGTTCGGCAAATGTATTTTATTAAATACACTATGTCTGTAACATACACCTCTTCTTTGAATACGCCGTTTCCGTTACATACGCCTCTTCTTTGAATACACCGTTTCCGTTACATACGCCTCTTCTTTGAATACACCGTTTCCGTTACATAAGCCTCTTCTTTGAATACACCGTGTCCGTTACATGTCGCCACGTTTCGGATCGTATTCCTCGTTGTTTTTCCCTGTCTCCGGTTCCCGGCCATCCCCAGTGACTGCCCTGCAATCCTTGTCGAGATCCACCCGGTGATCCACCTTCTTCATGACACGTCTGGGGCGCAGCTTGGAGAAGATAATGACCTGACTCGAGAAAAGCCCGTTGTAGCCGGAGAAGACAAAACTCAGCATACAGGCCACACCGAAATAGGGAAGCCCGGCTCCTCCGAAAACCTCTGCCGCAAGCAGTATCGATGTAATCATGGTATTCGTGACGCCGGCAAACATGGCGGTGAAACCGACGGCCGCCGCGAATCCTGCCGGAATACCCAGTAGCTGGCCGAATACACAGCCGAAGGTCGCGCCGATATAGAAGGTCGGAACGATTTCTCCTCCCTTGAATCCGGCTTCCAGTGTAAGCGCCGTGAACAGAATCTTCATCGCGAAATCCCACGGCCTCGCCTGCCCCTGTCCGATCGCTCTTGCGATCACATCCACGCCGGCTCCGTTATAGTCCTGATTTCCCACCAGAAACGTCAGTCCGACAATAACCGCTCCGCCCACAAGAACGCGCAGATACGGATTTTTCAGGAACCTCTCATAGAGCCCCTTCGCATAATGTAGTGCCATGACAAAAAACGCGGAGACAAGGCCGCAGGCTGCCGCAAGAACCATGACCTTTCCCATCATCAGCGGACTAACATCAGGTGCCTCAATCTGAAAGCGCACCGGTGCCGCCCCCATATGGGATGCCACCTCAGCGGCAAAAACAGACGCGATCATTCCCGGGACAAGCGCCGCATGCTTTACCATCCCGACACTGATGACTGTGGCCACAAAAACCGCCGCCGTAACCGGAGTTCCGAACAATGCCGCAAAAAAAGCTGCCATTCCGGTCATCGTTGCGATCTTCTTATCCTCCTCATCGAAGCGGAACATCTGCCCGATGTGGTTCCCGATATCTCCGCCGATCTGCAGCGCGGCACCCTCTCGGCCGGCGGAACCGCCGAACAGATGGGTGAGAACTGTTCCGACAAAAATCGCAGGTATCAGCCGGAATTTGAGAGAATCTCCCTCAACAGCAGAGTCAAACACAGCGTTGGTTCCGACGCCGGATAATTTCAGCTTCTGATACATAAGGACAATCAGAAGTCCTGCCGCCGGAAGGAATAAGATCATCCATCCGTTCACTGACCGGAACTGTGTCGCCCACGACACGCACCGCGCGAATGCACCTCCGGTCACACCGCATACAGCTCCTGTCACAAGAGAAAGGATGATCCACTTAATAAAATAGGCAAAATAATCTTTCACCCATCGTCTGCCCTGTTCATTATTCCGATCTGTCATCTGTTCCAATTCCTCTTCCTTTTCTGCCTGCGGCATCCCTGCCGCTGCCGCCGCTTCCTCCGATGCTGCCCGCTGCTCTAACCTGCATCCACGAACGCACCCGGCTTCTGCTGTTCTGCCTCAATACTGCCGGCTGCTCTTATCTGCGTCCTCGAACGTAGATTGCCTTGTGCGGGCACATCTCCTGGCAGCAGAAACAGCGGATACATTTTCTGTAATTGTATACCGGAGGATAATCACGACCCTTTGAAAAATGCAATGCCTTTCCCTCTACCGGGCAGCTTTCTACACAGACGCCACACCTCCGGCATTTATCTGCGTCGATTCTGGGAGCCGGTTTCAGGAATCGCAGAAACGTCACCGTGTTCATGATTCCCTCCGCCTTACCCTTCTTCCGGTTCACCCGGAAATCCGGTTTGCCATATTTTTTCACGGCAGACAGCATGGAAAGAGGTCCGTCCGGCGTCACAAGATCTATTTCTTCTTCCCGCCAGGTGCCAAGGCCCATCTGCGCTCCCGCGACTTCCGTCGGAACCGATTCCGGATCCAGATATACGAGCCTTGCGAACACGCTGTCCAACGCCACAGGGTCCGTCGAAAACAGCAGCACATTCATCGGCACCGGGTCTCCCGAGGTCGGGCCATTTCCCTCCATTGCCACGATCCCATCCATCACATAAAGGCGTGGTCGGACGAGAAGATTCAGATCCACGATCATTCTTGCCATGCTCTCCGCGCTCGGATATCTGGTGTGTCCCGCAGCCTTGTGTTTTCCCTGGACGCAGCCGTACTGATTCTTTACAGCCCCTGTGATGTGTTCCAGCGCATGCGTCTTCATCTTGCAGACGCTGATCAATGCATCTGCCTCCGTGACATCCCGGGCAAGCATAAACTCCTTTGCGTGAATTCCCTGCGGATATTCCGTCCGAACGGCCTCGTCAAACGCAGCCATACGGCAGCCGTATTTTTTCAGCTCCTCCCGCATCCCCAGACGCTCCATCGATCTGACTGAGGAGCCGAAACCGCCGGAATCTCCGGCCGATACATCGATATAATGCTCCTCCGCCAGAATTCTCGCCAGCATCTCAACGACTACCGGATGTGTCGTAACCGCGCGTTCCGCGTCTGCTTCCCGCACAAGATTCATCTTCAGCAGTACCTTCTCCTCCCTGCGGACATATTTTTCAATGCCTCCGACCAGGCTCAGGCCCTGCTTCAAAGCCTGATACACTCTCTCCGGATCATAACTGCCGCACGGAACAAGCGCAACTGTACTCTTCAAGCCTTTATCCCTCCCTCTGGCCATTTTCCTTCCTTCTGATCACTTCTCTTCGTTCTGATCATTTTACTTTCTTCTGATATTTCTCTTCGTTCTGATCATTTCTCTTCCTTCTGATCATTTCTCAGTTGCAATATGTGGCACCTAGCATCACATAGTGATTGCCGCACAAGAACCAGATGAAGCTCTTTATCTGCACAAACAAAAACTGCCACGCTGTTTTCCTTCTTTATTAAACATAAGGATCGAAAAACGCGCGGCAGCTGGCTTTATGCAGTATGTGGCGCCCCGCTTCCGGGGCATGAGAGTTAATACGGGAACGAATCACCGCTCTCCTGCTTCTCTCCGTCGCCTGATTACCCCGTTGCTTAAACAAGGGATCATTTGGCAAACCTGGTGACATCCGGTTATTACTCCGAGATTTTTGATTTGTCCCAGATGTTAATCTGTCCCGGATTTTAACCGAAAAGGAGAAGTCAATCCTTCGTGCCCATCTTTGTGATCAGAATACAGTTCGGTGTGTCAACCTTCATCGGCCTGCCCTTCATGACAAGAATATTTTTCTCATAGTCAACGGCAAATGTCGTGATGCTGTTGGATTCATGATTGACACAGGCGATATGCTTCCCATCCGGGAACATCGCGATATCCTTCGGATACTCTCCGCTGATCGGAAGGGCAAACTTCTTCGTCAGAAGGCCGGTCTTCTGATCCACCTTAAACATGGCAACCGTATCATCACCGGCCGTCGAAGTGAAGAGATATTTTCCATCCGGAGAAAAAGTCATCCCCGATGCGGCATCATGGAGCTGATCCACATTGTCAGAGGTCGTGCTCACGCTTTGGATGTAATCAAACCTGGGAACATCATCCTCTACGGAATAGGCGAACACATCCACCCTGTTGGCCAGCTCATAGATCACATAAGCAAATCTTCCATCCTGACTGAACTCAATCAGCCTTGGACCGGATTCGCGCTCGCAGCGGAGAATATCCACCAGCTTAAGCTTACTCTTGGAGCTGATGCGATAGATCTTCACCTGATCGATTCCGTTATCTACCGCACAGATAAAACGGTTGTCAGGCGTCATCTTCACGCAGCTGACATGCGGACGGAAGTTTCTCTCCGCCACACTGCCGAGGCCCTTGTGGAACACGCCGTCCATCACAGAGCCGAGGCGTCCGTCATGATGCGTATGAACCAGTGTCACCTTGCCGTCGTGGTAGCCCGCGACCAGAAGATACTGACCCGTCGCGTCAACAGATAAATAGCAGCCACGCATACCATCGATGCCGATCTTATTGATCATCTCAAGATCACCGTCGGACTTGATGTCAAATACCGCTACACCCTCGTCCGCAATGGAGTACAAAAACTTTCCGTTCGCCGAGCGGCAGATATAAGATGAATTATTTACTGGGATCACCTTACGCAGTGAAAGAGTCCCCTCCTTCACGTCAACGTCATACAGGTGGATGCCGATACTGCTTCCGTGGGTATACGTTCCAACATACGCAACATACTTTTCTGCCATAATCTCTTCCTCTTTTCTATTGTTGACTGCATTCTGAAAAATTACTGTATAAGCTCTTCGGAAACACAGACAGGATCGTCGCACGCGAAGCGCGCGTAAGAGACTGTATGCGATTTCGAAGGCAACAGGTATGAGCACGAAGTGACGCTTAAACGGCACGGAAGTGCTCATACCTGTAGGATTGCGAGAGTGCGAAGCACGGAGCAATCCGCAGCTTATACAGTTTGTGGCGCTGTTTACAGCATGTGGTTTGCTGTATAAGCTCTTCGAAAACGCCGCGACAGACCGACGAAGTCGTTCACCTGCAGGATTGCGGAGCATGGAGCAATCCATAGCTTATACAGTATGTGATGCCCCGCCTGCGGGGCATATGGTTCAGTCAGAAAACAAGTGTGCCCTCTGCACTTCAGTCTTATCTGCAGTTCCCGGCAACACGCTAAAAGTATATCACGAATCATAAACCGGCACAAGGATTTCGCAGTTCTCTCGTCCTCCAGCAAACGGGCTCTGAACCGGCTGCTCAACGACAACTCTGCCGCGCAGCGAATCCGGCTTATACCCCGGCTGCTCATTGACAACCCCGGCCGTGCGGCGTTACGATATCAGAACCATGGAAAGAACTTTTACTTATATTATTAGAGAAGAAGACGACGGCAAGGACATTCACGCCTTCCTGCGCGGGAAAGGATACTCCAGGCACATTCTCGCCTCTATGAAGCCGATCCCAGACGCCGTTCTGGTCAACGGAGTTCATCAGTACATGCGCTATACTCTCCGCCGTTCTGATGTCCTCACAACCAAGGTTCGGGATGATGTCTCCTCAGAGACAATCATCCCTGCCCCTGTTCCCTTCCGGATCATTTATGAGGATCCGGATCTGCTTGTCATCGATAAGCCTGCCAATGAAGCAATCCACCCTGCCGTCGGCCATCCGGCCAATACTTTGGGAAATGGTGTCGTCTGGTATTTTCAGCAGAAGAATATTCCCTTTGTGTTCCGCTGCATCAACCGCCTGGACAGAGACACTACAGGTCTGCTGATCGTGGCAAAAAATCTCGTCAGTGCCTCCGTTCTGGAGCAGCAGCTTGTAAAAAGGGAAATCCACCGGACCTATCTGGCAGTCGTCGACGGACATACCCCTGCCGAAGGCACCATCGACCTGCCGATTGCCCGCAAGGAAGGCTCTCTCATTGAACGCTGTGTGGATTTTGACCGGGGTGACCGGGCGATCACTCACTTTCAGACACTTGCTTATTTTCCCGCGCCCGGCAGAACCGATTTCCTGAATTCCCGGAAAGCAGTATCTGCATCCGGCACAGAGAAGGCAGACTTCACACCCGGTTATTCTGCTGTCTGTCTGAAGCTTGAGACCGGCCGCACTCACCAGATCAGGGTCCACATGGCATACCGGGAACATCCCCTTCTCGGAGACACCCTGTATAACCTTCACTACCTGCGGAAGCCCGACGAACTTTCCGAGCCCGGAACCGTAAGGTCTTCCGGCGGAGACCCTCTTGCCATCACACGTCAGGCTCTACACTCATGGAAGCTTGACTTCATTCACCCCATCACCGGAGAAGCAATGCATTTCACGGCACCGGTGCCGGAGGATATGAGGGCGTTGCTGTATCAGACACCGAAGGACAGCTTCTGACAGCACTGCTGTATCAGACATTATAAGGCAGATTATCACGTTGCTGCCGTATCAGAGGCCAAAGGCATCTGATGAAAACAGAATATTCTACGTTCTGTACAGATAACAGAAAAAAGAAAAGGAAAAGAAAGGAAAAAGAAATGGAAAAAATCGCAAGCTTTACCGTAAATCATCTGACTCTTATGCCCGGCATCTATGTCTCCCGAAAGGATCATATCGGCTCCGAGTGCCTCACAACCTTTGATCTGCGCATGACCGCCCCGAACCGCGAGCCCGTCATGAACACTGCGGAATGCCACACCATCGAGCACCTCGGCGCGACCTTCCTGCGCAATGATCCCGAATGGAAAGACCGCGTGATTTACTTTGGACCAATGGGCTGCCGCACCGGATTCTACCTCATCCTCGCCGGCGACCTGTCATCCTCCGATATCACTGATCTTGTAATCCGTACTTTTACCTTCATCCGCGACTACAAGGGAGAAATTCCCGGCGCGGCAGCCAGAGACTGCGGAAACTATCTCGACCAGAACCTCAGCATGGCGAACTGGCTTGCCCGGAGATATCTGGAACGGGATTTGTCTCAGATTCACGAGGGGAGCACCGAACGGCTTGTATATCCCGACTGAACCGCGGCTCCGACGTTCCCCACACTGACACCGCAGTGATCCTGGCTGCCTTCCCAGCCGAGGGAATATACACAACTGAGAGAATTGTTCCCGTCAATTTCTGATATTCGCATAGCTTCTCTGCCGGGGCTCGCACACAGCTCTCAGAACTGTTCCTGTCAATCTCAAATATTCGCATAGCTTCTCTGCCGGGGCTCGCACAGCCGGCAAGGTCAGAATAAATCTGTGCTATGTATTTGTTAAGTTAAGGAAAAGCGGCATTCATCCCACACGCAAGCATGTGGGATGAATGCCGCAATTGATAACCGTACCTCTGTCAGCGCATCCCCGGCGGTTACTTTCTCTGAATCACATCCAGTATACGCTGGAAATCTCCTCCGTTCTCCCGGAACACCGTCATCATCTCGCTGGTCAGGGAGATGTGTTCCCGGTCCTCCGGCACTTCCGCAGGCCCATACCAGCCGGCCATGGACAATTCATCCTCCTCCAGGGTGATCTGATCCTTGTCGCCGTCCAGCTCGCAGAAAAATCCCATTAGAAGTGTGTCAGAAAACGGCCAGGGCTGACTCTTGTAAAAGTGAAGATTACGGACCGCAAGCCCCGTCTCCTCCATCACCTCCCGGTGAACCGTATCCTCGATGCTCTCTCCACTCTCATTGAACCCCGCGATCAGCGCAAACCTCTTATATTCTCTCCCGGCGTACTTGCTCATCAGAAGCTTCCCGTCATGAACCACCGCAACGATAACACCGGGGCAGATGACCGGATAAAAGGTTCTGCCACATCTCGGGCACTTCATCATCCTTTCTTTTTCATCCGCCACGAGCTCTGCCCCGCAGCCTCCGCAGTACCTGTGACTCGAGTACCACAGAGAGAGCTGTTTTCCGGTCACGCCGGCAAACGCCCGATCTCCTGGTTTTGCGCTCCGGAAGGTCCAGTCCTTCTCAAAGTGAAATCCCTCCTCAAGTAAAACCTCCGGAATCTCTTCAGGATCGATCACCGCAAGGTAATACTCCTCCTCATCAATCCGGAAGAGATAGGTGAACTCTGCGTTCGTCCCATCAAAATCTCTCGTTTTCGGATACGTAAGAACTCCGTCTTCATCCATCCGGAGCAATGTCAGCGGTCCATTGTACACCAGCGCCGTTTCATAACCGGCAGGCTGCTTGTTCTGATACTCGATGTGAAATTTTCTGGGTGCAATATCCTGAATCATTTTTCCCTGTCCTTTTCCTGCTTTCATCGGATCCGATGTGAAACGTCTTTTCGGATTCTCTCCGTGCGTTTTCTCTGTCTTCATCGGTTCCGACGCGAAGCATCCCTCTATATTCTTTCTCTGGCCTCATCGGCTCCGACACGAAGCATCCCTCTATTTTCTTTCTCTGTCTTCATTGCTTCCGACGTGAAACGTCTTTTCAATATCTTTTATCACAAAGCGGTAGCAAACCCCGGTAAAAATACCCGCCGTAAGCCAGGCGGCAGGATCGCAGAAGCAGGCTGCCAGATAGCTCATCATATGAATGGAAATGAATGCCGTAATTCCCCGGGCGACAAATTCGACAATTCCGCCGAACATCGGAAGCAGTCCGTAGCCACATCCCTGCATGGCGTTCCGGAATACAAAAATATAACTCAGCGGAATGAAAAAGCAGACCGCGACGTTCACGTAGGTTTTTGCCCAGGGCATCAGCGCGCTGATATCCTCATTTCCCGAGAAAAAAATGCCCAGTGTCAGCGGCAGTATAACCACACAGATCACTGCAGCTCCGACCGCATATATCGTGTCGATCAGAACAGCGGCATTGACTCCCTTCTTCACGCGGCCGATCTGGCGGTTGCCGTAATTCTGCCCGCAGTAGGTCGAGATCGCCGATCCCATCGACGGCATCTCCTGCGACAACAGCGTAACCACCTTATTTGCCGCAGTATATCCGGCCACTGCCGTTGAACCGAACAGATTTACGGCAGACTGCATGATCATGGTTCCGGAGGATGTGATCGCGAACTGAAGCGTCATCGGGATGCTGATTCCGAGCTGTGCCTTCGTCATTTCCTTTGACAGACGCCACTCTCCCCGGCGCGGTCTCAGAATCTCCGCTTTCCGGTAAATGTAGATAAAGCACAACACTGCAGCCATCGCCTGCGAAAGTACCGTGGCAAGCGCCGCGCCCGCCACTCCCATACGGATGCCCATTGTCAGCAGAAGGTCCAGAAAAATATTTGACACAACAGCGAAAATCAGAAAGTAGAGCGGTGCCTTGCTGTTCCCGATTGCCCGAAGCAGAGCCGCACTCATGTTGTACATGATCATGGCGATCAGGCCGACAGTTATGATCATGATGTAGGTATGCGCGTCCCTGTAGATATCATCCGGTGTATTCATCACGCGAAGCAGCGGTCCCATCAAAAGTGCGCCCGCCACCGTGAAAGCCGCCGTAAGAATCAGGCTGAGAAGCAGAGCATTCGCAACACTCCTGCGCACACCCTTCTCGTCTTTTGCGCCGTAATACTGCGACGTCAGTACCGTAAACCCGGTAGACATACCCTGCGCAATTCCGCTCAGCAGAAACATAATCGTCCCGGTCGATCCAACCGCCGCCAGCGCGCCGGCACCTACCACTCTTCCGACAATCACCGTATCCACCACATTGTAAAATTGCTGAAAAAGATTTCCAAAGAAAATCGGAATCAGGAAACGAAGCAGAATAGACGACGGTCTGCCCTTTGTCATATCTGTTTCCATTCAAAATACCCCCAGTATATCCGGAATTATTTAGCCTATCACAGTTCAGAATGCCCAGGTTCATCCGGAACTATTTAGCCTATCACAGTTCAGAATGCCCGGATTCATCCGGAATTATTCATTCAGTCACAAGTCTGTATTTTATCCCAGAAAAGGCAGAGATTCAATATCAATCCGAGAGAAAGACATCCCACCGCGTCTCAACTCCCTGAATCTGATCCGTACCAGCCTTATTCACTCCGGACTTTTCCGGCAGAAACGAAAAGCCGCAGCTCCGGCAGGACATCTCAGGGCATCTCTGCAATCCCTGGATATGGATTTTTTCTCTCTCCTTCGCTATAATACCTGTGAGAGCCGGTCCGCTTTCAACGAGTAACCGGCTCTCAGTAACAGAGAATCACAGTTAATTTCTTCAATTACCGGAAATCAGAGCTGACTTTTTCAGTTACCGGAAATCAGAGCCAGCTTCTTCAATTACCGGGAATCAGAGTTAGCTTCTTTGATTACCAGGAGTCAGAGTTAATACTACAATTCGGAGGGGTACAGCAATGACAGGATACAAAAACATCGTATTTGACATGGGAAGGGTTCTGGCCGATTACAACGCCGATAATGCCACACGGGAATACACATCGGATCCCGACGTGATCCGGGAGGTCAATCTCCTCGTCTATCACTCCGGAGAATGGATCATGCTTGACGCTGGTCTGATCCGGCAGGACGACGCGCTGGAGAAGATGCTGTCCCGCGCATCCTCCGATGAGGTCCGCAGCGCGGTCCGCTTCAGCTTTCAGAACTGGGACAGATACAACCTCACCCCGCATCCCGGTATGGGCGCACTGGTAAGGGATCTGCGGGAAGCAGGAAAAAAGACATACATCCTGTCCAATGTCAGTGTCCGTCTGGACCACGGCAAGTGGAAAAGCCATCTCGAGACGCCCGATCTTTTCGACGGAGTCTTTCTCTCTGCTCCTCATAAGGTTCTGAAGCCCCAGCGGCAGATCTATGAAATGTTTCTTGAGGAATTTCACCTGAACCCACAGGACTGTCTCTTCATCGATGATCTTCAGCGAAATGTAGACGCTGCCCGCTCCTGCGGTCTGGGCGGATACGTCTTCGATGGAGATGTCCGGAAGCTCCGGGATTTTCTCGGCATGGCGGATTCTGTATAAGCTCTTTGAAAGCGCCGACAGGCCGCCTGCCGCAAACCGCGCGTAAGAGACTGTATGCGGTTTCGAAGGCAAAAGATATGAGCACGAAGTGACGCGCGGTACTGTCTATGCTTCTGCGGGCGTCTGCCTGTCCTCGCGGGAATGCATCTCCCTCTTATTCATATACATCTCGTGATCTGCCCGCGACACGGTCTCAGATCCCTCCTCCCCCGGAAGCTGCTGCGCGATGCCGTATGCAAAATCCAGAGGGTGATCTCCAAACTCCGGATCACATTTTTCCCTCGACTGAAGCTCACGAAGAGCTGGAAGCAGTTTCTCCGGTCCGGTTTTCCAGGAAAGCAGGCAGAATTCATCTCCACCGATCCGGAAGATCTCTCCAAAGGAAGAAAGTGCTTTCCGGGTTGTCTGACCAAAGGCAAGCAGATAAGCATCACCCGCATCGTGCCCGTATCTGTCATTCACAAGCTTCAGGTGGTTCAGGTCGAACATAACGGCGGTAAGTGTTCTTTTTTTACCGGAATATTTCTGAAGAGTCTTGTCATAAACTCCGCGGTTATGCAGCTTTGTCACCGGATCTATCTTTGCATACATCTGCTCCAGTGCGAGATACATGAAGAGATAGCAGATGCTGATGCAGTTCCAGCTCGCTGCGAGATCTCCGTAGACAATCTGCGCAATCACACCTATCCCGACGATTACCTGTGCAAACAAAAGCATGATCCGGTCGCTTCTGTCGAACAGATAATTACGAGAGTAGTACATGCGCACCATCACCATATACATCACATATTCGGCGATTATATAATAAATATATTTATTGGTATAATACATATATCCGCCGCTGTGATAGAAAATAACCGGCTTCCAGATGTTTACAATCGGAATCACGCCGAAACAGATTAATATGATTACATTTAGAACCCTGTTGACAAGCGATATCTTTTTCAATCGCTGCATAGGTATAATCAGGATCAGAAACGCGACCAGAAAATAAATGACACAAGTCAGCACATTAAGTATGTAGTCAATCCGGGCAGTAATCCTGCATATCGTAAAAATCGCCTGCCAGATCTGATCCAGAACAAGTATCGCCGCAATCACGCCTCCGGCACACGCAAAATATCTTTTGATTCTCTGATCGATATTTATATTGTCATAGAGCCGGAACCAGGCGAATATCACCAGAATAAAGCTTATGACATCTTCAAAAAGAACTAACATATTTCTCCTAAAATCAAACGAGATAAAACACGCTGCGCGAGTTTTATCTCGCTATCGCGACGCTCGCCGCACTCGAATACTTCGCATTCGGCTGCGGCTCACTGTTCGCGTAAATCAAAATCACAGATGTTCCTGGTGCCAATGTTGACAGCTGCAGCAGCGATATTCACCTCTTCTGATTCGTATAAGCGAGAATACCCGCAACTGTTTTGGAATCCTGTATTCTTCCGCTGTAAATATCCTGAAGCAGTACCTCCGGCTCAACAGCACGCAGACGGATCTCCTCTGCTTCGTCCAGTGCCTGGCCATGGGAGTCCTTCAGTTCAGAGGCAAGATAGACATCCGTGTACTCATTGCAGTAAGCAACCGCTGTCTTCAGCCGCAGCAGCAGCTTCCATTTCCCGGCAGTGTATCCGGTTTCCTCCCTCAGTTCTCTTCTTGCGGTATCCTCTGTCGTCGCATCCTCCGCGTCAACCGCTCCGGCCGGAAGTTCCAGAGTCTCCCGGTCAATTGACGGTCTGTACTGACGCACCATAAGAATTCTTCCGTCCGCGAGAACCGGAACGATGCAGGCGCCGCCTCCCTTTTTATGACAGACAAAATCCCACTTCTGAATGCAGCCGTCCGGAAGCTCCATTGTGTCCTGATACACATCAACCACGGAGCCGCTGTAGGCCAGAGACCGCGACAATCTTCTCAGATGGCCGGTTCCTCTCTGATTTTCCGGGCTCTGATTTTCCAGATTCTGATCCTCGTCCTTCATATATTCAATCCTTTCGTCTGCTGTGGGCAGAAACTCCACGGCGGTAAGATTTTCGGCAGGTGAACGAACTCTCTTCTTTTTCCGAAATGAATCTGTCCGTCACCCGTCTTCTCCGTCTTCCTTCAGAATGGCGACGTTTTCCTCGCAGTGCTCAACCTGCCTGGAATAAAGGTGGGCGAGATCAATCATATCTTCAATGGTCAGCTTTCGCCCCGCCGCGTTCCATTCAGCCAGACACATCATCCACAGAAAACGAAGGCTTCTGTCAATGTAGCGGAAGACACCTGCCGGATCCCCGTCAGAATAGATGTCAAGCGTATAACGAAAAACGAAGTACACGCAAAGCTTTGTGAACCATCCGGGAAGACAGTCCTCATGGAGCCTCTCAAATTCCGCGCGCAGCTGCGCCGGAATGTTGTCAGCTTCACCGATGACAGCTGTCCCTGCATCGCCGGCCTCACCGCTGACAGTTATCCCTGCACCGCCGGCCTCACTGCTGAAAGTCGTCCCTGCATCGCCGGCCTCACTGCTGACAGCCGTCCCTGCATCGCCAGCCTTCACACCTGTATTTCTTACCAGTTCCAGCATTTCGGTCCAGCGGTGATCGATAACCTCGAGTCTCTCCATACGCCGCATCAGACTTCGCCGGCTCTCCTGTGTCGGAACGATGCCGATCTGCCGCTCAATGTCATTCATTTTCTCCCTCCAGGAAAGCTTATGATCCTCATCCTGGAGATAACGAACCGCATCATCGCGGATCGTCAGTATTCCGCGAAGCCGTTCGCGGTCCGTGTCGCCCCATCCCCGGTCTGTATCATCCTCCATGCGCTGCAGCTGCACCGGTCCCGAAGAAAAAAATATTCTTCCGAACTCCATACAGGAAAGACTCATATCCATCTGCTGATAATTCCCGAACTGCTCAAAATACCTCGGATACTCATCACAGACGACACTGATCGCCTCCGGTCCCAGGTGAGTGATGATCTCGCACAAATTGTCATCGTTAAGGAAAGGGCAGCGATTCTGATCCGTAAGCGGGAAGAAACAGGTACGGACCTCTTCTCCGTCCGCGTTTTCTTCTGTTTCTGTTTTCATGGCACGCCGCAGGCGCTTCCCGAAGGGACCCTCGACATACCGGTAGTATTCCTCCGTTTCCCGGTCAAGATCCACTTCCCAGCCTGCGCAGCAGGTATCCGGGCACTTTCCTGCAATGCAGGAAAACTTCAGAACCGTATCCGGATATTCATAAATCATATCTTCTCGTCCCCTTATGTGAATTCTCAGCCGCCTGAAATCCTCCGTCCATCAGAACTTTATTCTACGAAGCCATTCAGCCGTCAAAGGCACCTGTTATTCATGATCACCTGATCTCCCCCGGATTTACGCGGATCTCCCGGTTTCTCTTTACATCCCAGAAACTGCAGTCAATCACCCCGCCCTTATGATTCAGAAGCTGTATGAACGGATCGCAGTCCGCGCTGTGCAGAAAATCCTTCGTCTGCCGGAAGAGACGAGCCTTACTGACATCATTCTCATGAATCGTAAGGGAACAGATCCATTCCTTTCCAGAATACACAACAGCCAGATACATGCGGTTTGCCAGAAAATCCTCCACATCTTTCCGCATGTATTCGAAATCACGGTCTGTCGCCTCATAGTGCGCGTTCCAGTCACCGTACGTCAGTGTGAAGCCATCTTCAAGATCGATATAGAGATCGTCGCTTCCCTTCGGGTTTAACACCGAGACACAGAAATATCCATTTTTCAGATATTCATAACCCTCATCCTCATTCGTGTAGGTTGCGATCTTTTGTCCTCCCAGAAAATCAAGAACCGCTCCGAGCATCGCCGCAGGTCTGATCTTAACAGGTTTTGCCATTCTATTATCCTTTCTTTTCTAACTGAATGATTTCCCACTTCATCTTGCTTCTGACTTTCTTTGTCAAGGGCGTATTACAATCATACCACATCAAAAACGCTTCGAATACATATACGCGACTCCTTTTATCAAAAAAGGATCAAAAAAAGATCTCCCTTGCCTGACGCAAAGGCACACAAAAAGAGCCGCACCCCCCTGTATCAAGGGTTTGCGGCTCTTCATGAATTGCGTGATAATACTGTTTTTCGATTACTCGATGATCGTAGCTACACGGCCGGATCCTACAGTGTGACCGCCCTCACGAATAGCGAAGGTAAGTCCCTGCTCCATAGCGATCGGGTGGATCAGCTCGATGGTCATCTCAACGTTATCACCAGGCATGCACATCTCAGTGCCTTCCGGAAGAGTGATAACACCGGTAACGTCAGTTGTTCTGAAATAGAACTGCGGACGATAGTTATTGAAGAAAGGGGTATGACGGCCGCCCTCGTCCTTAGTCAGAACGTAAACCTGAGCGGTGAATTTTGTATGGCAGGTTACAGTGCCGGGCTTAGCAACAACCTGTCCCTTTTCGATATCAGTTCTGTTGATACCACGGAGAAGAACACCGATGTTATCACCAGCCATAGCCTCGTCAAGGAGCTTATGGAACATCTCAATACCGGTAGCAACAGAAGAAAGCTTGTCCTCAGAGATTCCAAGGATCTCAACCGGATCATTCAGTCTCAGAGTACCACGCTCTACACGGCCGGTAGCAACAGTTCCACGTCCGGAGATTGTGAATACATCCTCAACAGGCATCAGGAACGGCTTATCTGTATCACGTGTCGGAGTCGGGATATGCTCGTCAACAACGCTCAGAAGCTCCATGATCTTGTCGCCCCACTCGCTGTTCGGATCCTCAAGAGCCTTCAGAGCAGAACCGCGAACGATAGGTGTGTTCTCGAATCCGTACTCGTCAAGAAGCTCGGTAACCTCCATCTCCACCAGCTCGATCAGCTCGTCATCATCAACCATATCACACTTGTTGAGGAATACAACCATGGCCGGAACACCTACCTGACGTGCAAGCAGAACGTGCTCACGAGTCTGAGCCATAACACCATCAGTAGCTGCAACTACAAGGATAGCGCCATCCATCTGAGCTGCACCTGTGATCATGTTCTTTACGTAGTCAGCATGTCCTGGGCAGTCAACATGTGCATAGTGACGGTTCTCAGTCTCATACTCTACGTGAGCGGTATTGATTGTGATACCACGCTCTCTCTCTTCCGGAGCTTTATCGATGTTGGAGAAGTCAACGATCTGGTTCTCATCGGTAGGCATTCTGGTAGCCAGAACCTTTGTGATTGCAGCTGTCAGAGTGGTTTTGCCATGGTCTACATGTCCGATGGTACCAATGTTGCAATGCGGTTTTGTTCTTTCAAATTTCTGTTTTGCCATTGTAATACTTCCTCCTTAAAATGAATACCGGCGTTCTGCCTGCGTATTTACTTTATTAAAAATTACTGTAAAATAGAAAATCCGCTATGCTTGATTATATTTCATTTTCAGAATCTTTGCAAGTGAATTCTCTCTATCCGGAGTCCCGTGCACGAAATTCCGGGGCTGTCCCGGGAAGCCGTGACATCTGACGGAATGGCTCCGTCCATCCGGTGTTGACATTAACGCTTCTGCCCCGCGAACGGGGCAGGAACCGTTTCATTACTTATCAGAAAGGACCTTCTCCTGAACAGACTTCGGAACCGGCTCATAGCGGTCGAAGAACATGGAGTAGTTTGCACGTCCCTGTGTAGCGGAACGAAGGTCTGTGGAGTAGCCGAACATCTCAGCCAGCGGAACAAAACCGCGGACAAGCTTTCCGTTTCCTACATCATCCATTCCCTCGATACGGCCACGACGGGAATTCATATCACCGATAACATCGCCCATGTATTCCTCAGGTGTAGTAACCTCAACCTTCATGATCGGCTCGAGGAGCACCGGAGCGCCCTTCTCCATTGCCTGCTTGAAGGCCATGGATCCCGCAATATGGAATGCCATCTCGGAAGAATCGACCTCATGATAGGATCCGTCGTATACCTCAGCCTTGACTCCGACTACCGGGAATCCGCCGAGCTGACCGGCCTTCATGGCATCCTGAATACCCTCATCGATGGACGGGATATACTCCTTCGGGATGGAACCGCCGGTTACGCTGTTAACGAACTCGTAGGACTGCTCTGCGTTTGCATCCAGCGGCGAGAACTTAACTTTACAATGACCGTACTGTCCTTTACCACCGGACTGACGAACATACTTGCTGTCGATATCCGATGCCTTTGTGATTGTCTCTTTATATGCAACCTGCGGAGCTCCGACATTTGCCTCTACGTTGAACTCACGAAGCAGACGGTCAACGATGATCTCCAGATGGAGCTCGCCCATTCCGGCGATGATTGTCTGTCCGGTCTCCTGGTTTGTGGTAGCGCGGAAGGTCGGATCCTCCTCAGCCAGCTTTGCGAGAGCCTCGCCAAGCTTCTGCTGTCCGGCCTTTGTCTTCGGCTCGATTGCGAGCTCGATAACCGGATCCGGGAAGTCCATGGACTCCAGAATTACCGGATGCTGCTCGTCGCAGATTGTATCTCCGGTAGAGGAGAACTTGAATCCGATAGCCGCAGCGATATCTCCGGAATATACCTTGGACAGCTCATGACGCTTGTTGGCATGCATCTGAAGAATACGGCCGACACGCTCTTTCTTGTCCTTGGTTGCATTCAGTACATAAGAACCGGAGTTCAGTGTACCGGAATAAACTCTGAAATATGCAAGACGTCCAACGAACGGGTCGGAAACGATCTTGAATACAAGAGCTGAGAACGGCTCTTCATCAGAAGAATGTCTTACGACTTCATTTCCGTCCAGATCTGTTCCCTCGATGTCCGGTACGTCAGTAGGTGCCGGCATGAAGTCAACAATTGCGTCCAGAAGCTTCTGAATTCCCTTGTTCTGATGTGCAGAACCACAGAGAACCGGAACGGCCTTATTCGCGATAGTTGCCTTGCGGAGTGCCTTCTTCATGTCGTCGATGCTCGGCTCCTCTCCGTCGAGATAAGCCATCATCAGATCATCGTCGAACTCAACGATCTTCTCGACCATCTCTTCGTGAGCGGCCTGGCACTCATCCTTCATATCGTCCGGGATATCTACGATGGAGATATCATCGCCGGTCTTATTGTTGTAGATGTATGCCTTCATCTCGAACAGATCAACTACGCCCTGGAAATAATCCTCTTTGCCGATCGGACGCTCGATAACAACCGGGTTCTTGCCGAGCTTGGTAATGATCTCGTGAACGGTGTTGTCGAAGTTTGCTCCAAGGATATCCATTTTGTTTACAAATGCCATACGAGGAACATTGTAGGTATCCGCCTGACGCCATACGTTCTCGGACTGAGGCTCAACGCCGCCCTTGGCATCGAATACACCTACGGCACCGTCAAGTACACGAAGGGAACGCTCAACCTCAACAGTGAAGTCTACGTGTCCTGGTGTATCGATGATGTTGATGCGGTGCTCAAGTGCACCCGGAGCGGGTTTGTTCTGGTACTGATGTGTCCAGTGGCAGGTAGTGGCAGCGGATGTGATCGTGATACCACGCTCCTGCTCCTGTGCCATCCAGTCCATTGTAGCAGTTCCTTCGTATGTCTCACCGATCTTGTAGTTAACACCGGTGTAATACAGGATACGCTCTGTCAGAGTAGTTTTACCTGCATCAATATGCGCCATGATACCAATATTTCTGGTTCTCTCAAGCGGATATTCTCTTCCGTTATCAGCCAACAGAGTTCCCTCCTTTTAGAATCTGTAATGAGCAAATGCCTTATTGGCCTCTGCCATCTTATGCATGTCTTCTTTACGTTTCACGGATGCTCCGGTGTTATTCATAGCATCGAGCAGCTCGTTTGCCAGTCTGTCAGACATTGTCTTCTCACTTCTCTTGCGTGAGAACATTGTCAGCCAGCGAAGTCCCAGAGCCTGACGTCTGTCCGGCTTAACTTCTACCGGTACCTGGTAGGTAGCTCCACCGATACGGCGGGCCTTAACCTCAAGCTGAGGCATGATGTTGTTCATCGCCTCTTCAAAACATTCAATTGCCGGCTTTCCGGCCTTTTCCTCTACTTTAGCAAATGCGCTGTAAACGATCTTCTGAGCGGTACCTTTCTTGCCGTCCAGCATGATGCTGTTGATCAGCTTGGTTACAACCTTGTTGTTGTATACCGGATCTGCTAAAACATCTCTTTTCTGAGTATGTCCTTTACGTGGCACGTTACTTCCCTCCTTAATCATTAACGATTAGATCTCAGGTACTCACATCTGGTATGGTACGAATGTGTCTGTACCGGTAATTTTTCTATCCAACCTGCAGCCGCAGAGGTTGTCGAAATACCGTTACACAAAACCATAAAACTTTAGTGAGATAATGAATTCTTATCCTGGTTGCTTTTGTATTACTTCTTCGGCTTCTTGGCGCCGTATTTGGAACGGGCCTGCTTTCTGTTGGCAACACCTGCAGTATCGAGAGTACCACGGATGATGTGATATCTGGTACCTGGCAGGTCCTTAACTCTTCCTCCACGGATCAGCACAACGCTGTGCTCCTGAAGGTTATGTCCCTCTCCAGGAATATAGCTTGTAACCTCGATACCGTTGGAAAGACGTACTCTGGCGATTTTTCTAAGCGCTGAGTTCGGCTTCTTCGGCGTAGCGGTCTTAACTGCTGTGCAGACACCACGCTTCTGAGGAGAAGACTGGTTTACGGATTTCTTTGTCAGAGAGTTGAAGCTTCTCTGCAATGCCGGTGCGTTGGACTTCTTTACGGAAGTCTGGCGGCCCTTCTTAACTAACTGGTTAAATGTAGGCATTCCTTTAATTTCCTCCTTGTTTTTCTACGGCTGCTTCTTATTCAGTCATTACATGGAAAAAAGGCGCACGAACGCCTTTCACTTTTGCCATGCCGGCTTATTATATCGTTCCTGAAAATAAATGTCAAGCTGTAACCGCGTTAATTCCGGTTTCCGGGTTTCCCGGGTTTCCTCATTCCGGGTATACCCAGCCTATATCCAGCCTGTGCACTGCTCTATAGCCGGCCAGTATTCTGTCTTTCAGATTCTTTTTATGCATGACGGATAAGGCTGATCAGATCGATAGGGTCAGTACTGCACCTCCATCATGCAAAGCCCCTGCGCGGGCGCCGTCGGCCCCGCGAGCTTCCGATCTCTTGCATCCAGAAGTTCCCGCATGCTCCCAGCAGACCTTTTTCCGTATCCGACCTCAAGAAGAGTTCCCGTCATGATCCGAACCATGTTCTGGAGAAAGCCGTTCCCATGATACACAAAGCGCAGATACGGGCCTTTCTGCCGGATCTCTATTGAATCCACCACGCGTATGGTGGATTTCTTCATATGAGAATTGCCGCAGAAGCTTCTGAAGTCATGCATCCCTGAAAGGATATCCGCTGCCTCTCTCATCCGCTCCAGATCCGGCATTCTGTCCAGCACGGTCACATACCTTCTGTCAAAAACAGGCTTCGCGCCCCGCGGGTCGTACCAGCATGTATAGCAGTAAGTCTTTCCAATCGCCTTGAATCTGCTGTGAAAACGGTCTGCGCAGATTTTCAGTTCATTGACACTGATGTCTTCCGGCAGATAACGGTTCATGTATTCCTGAATCTCCTGCTCTGTCATATCCGTATCCAGCAGCACATTCGCCGTCATTGCTCTCGCGTGCACGCCTGCATCCGTCCGTCCGGCTCCGATCACTGTCACCGGTTTATCTGCCGGCGCCCCGACCATCCTAGAAAGAACCGTTTCCAGCTTCCCCTGTATCGTCATTTCCTGATTGGGCTGGTGCTCCCATCCGTAATAGCGGGTGCCGTCATAGCTGACCAGCATCTTATAATTTTTCTTCATAAATATAATTCTTTCGTTTTGTGAGCGGAAATTGTGGATGGGAACGCACTGGCTCTGAGTGGGCGAGCAGTTGGCATTCCCTCATCCGCCAATCTACGGGCAAAACAAAACGTGGTTTGCCCGTCTTATCCTCCTGCTACGGCGCATGCGCACAAGCAGATGATCAGGAGAATTCGATTGTGTCTCCGTTCTCCGGAATGATCAGCTGATCCAGGAAGCCTCTCTGCATCGCATACGCGCGCAGGGCATCCCGCGTCAACTCCTGATTTTCAAAGGTTTCCATGTGAACGCACACAATTTTTGCATAGGGAGCTGCACTCTGAATCTTCTCAAGATCCTCTGTTCCCATCGTAATGTGCATTCCTTCCCCGTGGGCATGCCCAAGATATGCGATAATCACATCCGGGTGATAGCCAATGCCCTCACGGACGCCCCTGCACCACACGGTATCGCCGGTGATGTAGACCGTCTTTTCGCCCTCCTTACGGAGTACGATACCGCTTGAATTCTGCATGGTATTCAGCACATGCTGAATCTTTCCGTCGCCATGCCTGCCCGCTACACGAATGATGTCCACATCCTCATAATGTGTGCTGAGCGTCATATTGATGGTCTGCGTCTTGCTCATTCCGTAGTTTCGCACCAGATCCTTGTCGTTCAGATTCTGTGTGTAAAAAGGCATATCCTTCGGGATACAGTCCGCGGCCTCCTGATCAATATGTCCGGGATGGACGTGTGTCAGCAGAACCGCCTTCACGCCCTTCATAATTTCCTCCGGTGCTTCCGGAAGGTCTGTCAGCGGCGGTTTTTCCGGGTAATGCGTCGTCTTCAGCTGATGGGTGACCCCATGTGCCCGGAACATCGGATCGACCAGGAATACCTTTCCTCCATATTCCAGCTTCATTGTGCAGTTTCTATAAAAATGAATTCTCATCGCCAGTCTCCAATTGCTTATCGCATCCAGAATCACGCACACTTCGCGTGCGACGAGCTCTATCTTCGTTTTCGAAGAGCTTATACAACAACATGTGGATTTGTGTTATTAGTTGATTGCTTTACTCACAATTCTAACACAAACCCACATCAATGTGTACCGGAATATTCATTTTTCCGTCACGTCCTTGCCATCCGGCGCAGCCGTCCATGCAGTCGTCAGCTTGCCTGTCCCATTCCCAGGCCCTGGGCTCCATCATGTGCAAACCGGAGAAGCTCCCATCTCGAGGAAATATTCAGTTTTCGGTATATGTTCTGAAAATGCTTCTGGAGGGTATGTTCCTTGATTCCGAGCTCGTCGCAGATCTCGAGATTGGATTTTGTGAGAAAGATCAGTGTCAGAATCTCCGTCTCCTTCGGCGTCATATGAACCTTCTTCGTGATCGTCTCCACCGCGCCGCTCACAGAAGCCGCCGTGTCCCTCTCCCTGCAATGCTTGTAGAAAATCGTGTTCAGATGCTTGCTCAGCGCCTTCAGCAGGTACACATCTTCATCCGCAAAAGCTCCCGCCGCTCTGGTGCGGAAGAGAGTGAGAACAGCCAGAAGATCATCGCCGCTCGCGATGGAAAGCTGAAGTGTATCGTAGATGTCAAATCTCCGGTAACATTCCTGGTACACCTTCGAATGAAGGCGTTCCGCCTCCGGCATCAGGCTGCTCTCACGCACCGATACGGTTTCTCTTGAGATATTCAGTCTGCGGTTCATTGCCTCCGGATATTTCTCCATGTAGGTTTTCTCCGCCTCCATAAACTCACTCGGTTTACAGAAAAACTCGGATACCTTCAGACTTCCGCCCTTTCTGCTGTAATTTGGATCAATCAGCAGGATACTCGAATACTGATGCGGAATCAGCTCCTCAAGATGACAGAGCAGCTTTCCCTTAAGATCCTCAAAATCAATCGCAGTATACAGAGAATATAAAAGGTTGTCATAAGCGAGAAAATTATCCATCATTTATACCTCCTGAAGACGGCTTCCAGTTCATTTACATTCAAAAGATGAATTTAGACAAAAAAAGAGGCACTTCCTTCTACAGGAAATGCCTCTTTGCATTTGATGTACTCATTCTAGCAGACTTCTCACAAAAAATCCAGTACTATTTTTTCTTTTATACTTATTTTTCAGCATGTCCTTGTACTTCACACTTAACGGATAAGGCGAAGAAAGTTCTACCTTTGCCCTGCGCGTCACCGATTATCAGAAATTTGTAAATTGTTGATATTCCCTCACGATTATTATAAGATATGTCAATGAAGCAACAACGAAATATATTTTTAGAACGGATTACGTAATGCAATCTGCGTCTGATATATTTAAGAAAAAATCAGAAAAGGTGAACCATTATGCTGAATCAGTTTTCGCGAACCCAGCTTCTTCTGGGCGAGGACGGAATAAAAAAATTACAGGACTCCCGGGTCATTGTATTCGGAATCGGAGGAGTCGGCGGATATGTCGTAGAAGGTCTTGTCCGTGCGGGACTTGGCGCCGTTGATCTCGTAGACGACGACAAGGTCTGTCTCACAAATGTAAACCGCCAGCTTGTCGCTACAAGGCGGACCGTTGGAAAGTACAAGGTAGATGTGACAAAGGAAAGGATTCTCGATATCAATCCACATGTGAATGTCTCCCTTTACAAGTGCTTCTATCTGCCGGAGACCGCGGACCAGTTTGATTTCTCCCAGTACGATTATGTCGTAGACTGCGTAGATACCGTCACCGCCAAGGTAGAAATCATCATGCAGGCAAAAAAAGCCGGCGTACCCGTGATCAGCTGCATGGGAGCAGGCAATAAGCTTGACCCCTCGAAACTCCAGGTCGCCGACATCTACAAGACCACCATGGATCCCTTGGCGAAGGTGATGCGCCACGAGATGCGAAAGCGCAGGGTGAAAAAGCTCAAGGTAGTCTTTTCCACGGAAAAACCGACGCGTCCTCTCGAAGACATGTCGATCAGCTGCCGCACAAACTGCATCTGTCCTCCCGGAACTGCCCGCAAATGTACGGACCGCAGGGATATTCCGGGCAGTTCTCCGTTTGTTCCCCCGGCTGCCGGCCTTCTGATCGCCAGCGAGATCTGCCGTGACATCACCGGCGTCCAGCCCGCAAAGTAATTCCGGACCGTCTGCAAAAACTAAAACGCCATACAATGCATCCTGCCACAAACTGTACAAGCCACGGATTGCTCCGTTTTCATCACCGCCGTCCGGCACGCGGAGCAACGTGTGCCGGGCAGCCGGTGAATAGCTCTTGCTGTTCCCCAGTTCTGCAAGTCCGGCACGCGTTACAAAGCGTGCCGGGGCAGCCGGGCATGAGGTTATTTCTCTCCGCACGCCTCCCGGATTCGCTTAATCACAATCCGCAGCGCCTTGATACGGGCATATTTCTTATCATCAGATTCCAGAATGTACCAGGGCGCAAAGGTCGTGCTCGTCTTCCGGATCATCTCATTTACCGCTCCTTCATACAAATCCCATTTGTCCCGGTTTCTCCAGTCCTCATCCGTGATCTTCCATTGCTTTTCCGGCGTGTTCTGCCGTTCCGTGAACCGCTCGAGCTGAGTCTCGTTGTCAATCTGCACCCAGAACTTGATCACAACCGCTCCCCAGTCCGTCAGTTCCTTTTCAAACTCATTAATCTCATTATAGGCCCGCTGCCAGTCGTTCTCAGAGCAGAAGCCCTCTAGCCGCTCCACCATGACTCTTCCATACCAGGTCCGGTCAAAAATCGCGATATGGCCGGTCTTCGGGAGTCTGGTCCAGAATCGCCACAGAAAATGTCTCGCCTTCTCGTGAGGCTCCGGACTTGCGATCGGATGCACCTCATATCCCCGCGGATCGAGAGCTCCCGCAACTCTCTTGATGTTGCCTCCCTTCCCTGCCGCGTCCCAGCCCTCATAGGCGATGATCACCGGTATCTTCTTGCGGTAAAGCTCGTAATGCAGATGGTTCAGTTCCTTCTGAAGTCTGCTGAGCTCCTCCCGATACGTCTCCTCAGACATCGTCTTGTCCTTCAGGGAAATGTCCGCAAGCTTCGGCATCTGCTTCAGGGGGAATGGGTTCTGCAGAATCGGAGCCGCCAGTGCCTGATTTTTCAGTGCCGTGTCAATGCCCTGATTCAGGAACCGCAGAACCTGAAGCTCCGCCCATTTCTTGTCATCCGCGTCGATGATATACCAGGGCGCGACAGAACGGTTGGTATCCTCCAGAAAGCGGTCATACACCTCCAGGCATTTTCCGTAATTTCTGTTCTCCTTCCGATCCTCACCGTTTACCCGCCAGCGGGTATTCTTGTCCGCCGCGAGTGCCTCCAGCCGTTTCTTCTGCTCCTTCCTGCCGATCTGGAAGAAAAACTTCAAAATCAGATATCCATTGTCGTGAAGCGACCGCTCCGTCGTGTTGATGCTGTGAATTTTCTGCTTGTACTCCTCTTCGCTCATTTCTCCGGACATCACCCCGTTTGCGACTTCCTCCAGCCAGTAGGTATCAAAAAAAGTAAATTTTCCCGCCTCCGGGATCTCGAGCAGATACCGATAGAGGAACGGATACCTTTTCTCATCGGCAGTCGGCGCCGCAAAATTTTTGACCTTGAAAAACCGGGGATCAATGTTCCGGATCACCTTGCCGATCACGCTCCCCTTTCCGGCGGCACCCCAGCCCTCAAAAATCACCATGACCGGAAGCTTTGCCTCCTTGATCTTCAGCTGATAGCCGGCAAGCTGCTCCCGCGCCGTTTTAAGTTCCTCTTTGATCTCCTCCCTCTCAGGCGGAACTGTCTTCACGAAATCCTTTAACATGCTGCACCCTCCCTTTTTTCTGTATATATTATGATTTTATCACTTTTTCACGAACATTTCACCTCGCAATGCTTATACAATAAACCACCATGCGATAAGTCGTGCCACACACAGTATAAGTCCCCGCGTCACTTCGCTGCTTCGCAGCTTCCGTGCCGCTAACAGGTGACCGACTTCGTCGGTCTGTCGCGGCGTTCGCCCCACCGCTTCACACTTTGTGTGAGCGGATGTGGCTCACTGCTCGCGCATATTCGCACTTCCGTGCCGCTTACGCGTCACTTCGTGCTCATACCTGTTGTCGTCGCTAATGTTCTTGCCCACTGGTGAGCAAGCTCCCCGTGGGCCAAGAACATTGCGACTGGACTTATACAGTAAAAGGGGCTGCCTTGCGAATTTCTTCGCAGGGCAGCCCCGGATTCGTCCATTTATAAAATTTAATGTATCTGACTGACAGTTAAACTGCCGGATAGATTCCAGACGGACAGGATCCATTATTCGTTAGCAGCATGCTCAAATGCCGCAAGCTCCGGATGCTCTCTCTTTTCCTTGGTGTAGTTCTCGTAGGTCGGCTTCTTGTGTTTCTCGCTCGCCCAGATACGGTCTGCAACCGGTGCCCAGTTCTTAGCGTAATCGTCACACTTCTCACAGAGCTCCTCTGCGGATTCCGGTGCCTCCTCGTTGGTCTGGTGTGCTCCCGTCTCCTTCACCATCTCACGAAGCAGCTTCGGGTTCTCAAGCATCGGGCAGGGACGAAGATGGTTGCGGTTGAACGGCTGTCCCTCGTGATATGCCATAAACAGCGGGCTCTGAAGCATCTCCAGAATGGAGTTGTCATGAATGTTCGTATTGGAGTAGTGGATAAATACGCAGGGCTCTGCGTCTCCGCTTGCATTAATATGGAAGTAGTTTCTTCCGCCCGCGATACATCCGCCTACATACTCTCCGTCGTTCTGGAAATCCATCGGATAGAACTGAATCGGACACTCCGCGGAACGAATGTAGCGGATTCTGTTGATCATATACTCTCTCTGCTCCGGAGTCGGCAGCAGTGCCGGTACCGCGTTCTGACCGGTCGGCATATAGTGGAAATAGAATCCGAACTTAGCGCCCTTCTCCTCCAGAAGATGGAAGAAGTCATCGCTCGTAACCGCATCGATGTTTGCCTTAGTATAGCAGATCGATGTACCAAAGAGAATTCCGTACTCATGCAGAAGATCCATCGCCTTCATAACTGCCGCGTAATGACCCTCGCCTCGTCTTGCGTCATTCGTATCCGGTGTTCCCTCGATAGAAAGGAAGAAGGTCATATTGCCCAGACGCGCGATCTCCTTCACCAGATCCTCATCGATCAGGGTAGAATTGGAGAAGGCTGCGAAATAGCAGTCATGATGCTTCTCCATCAGCTTCAGGATATCTTTCTTACGGACCATCGGTTCTCCGCCGGTCATCAGATACAGGTATACGCCAAGCTCCTTGCCCTGTGTGATGATCTTGTCCATGTCCTCAAAGGACAGGTTGTTCTTGTGGCCATATGTGCCGGACCAACATCCCTCACAGTGCATATTGCACGCGGAGGTCGGATCAAACAGGATCAGCCACGGAATATTGCAGTTATACTTCTCGCGGTTTGCACGGATTGTCTTCGTGCCGCGAAGGAATGCTTCATATCCAAGATTCAGCAGTGTCATCTTGGCAAACTGCGGATTGGTCTCATCAATGATCTGGTCAATGAATTTCATCCATTTATTGTCCGGATCCTGAATCGCCTTCTTTACGGCTTCCACCTTTTCCTCAGAAAAAGCCTTATTTCCAAAAAACTTCTCTGCCCATCCCATGAAGGTCAGGTAGGTCTGTCTTTTAT
The DNA here is from genome assembly GCF_052117805.1 of Bilifractor sp. LCP21S3_F8. Classification (NCBI taxonomy): domain Bacteria; kingdom Bacillati; phylum Bacillota; class Clostridia; order Lachnospirales; family Lachnospiraceae; genus Bilifractor; species Bilifractor sp. LCP21S3_F8. The sequence continues at coordinate 145,432 of NZ_JBQKIK010000005.1, forward strand.
CTTTACTATTCTTTGCGCTCTTTAATAAACCATCGATTACAACTTCAACAGCCTTACGCTCTGCTGCATGCTTAACGTAACCAAGTGTAGATGCCATGATATTGTCTCCTCCTTATCATTTCTCTTGGATTATATGCTTCAAACCGTTTTCCGTCCATCGGACAAACTCACGTTTATGTCTCAAAATCCTCCCTGTTTTCCCACTTCAAAAAAACTGTTACCCTGTTTTTATCTGTTTTCCGATCATTCGGCTGAACCCATCTATGCAAAATCTGTCTATTATCCGTGACTGCGTACGAGACACAGGCCGGATCCTCTTCCATTTCTTCTGCATGATTTCGACTCCAATCTCTTCTTGTTTGGCATGATTTCGACTCCAATCTCTTCCTAATAAGTTTTATTATCCTGCCCCGCCTCTTATGCCGCCTTATTCTTCTTTATTTTCCCTTCTCGATTTCTTCTTATTAATTCTGCTACCCTGCCCCGCCTCTTATGCCGTCTTATTCTTCTTCATTTTTCCTTCTCGATTTTTCCTTATTAATTTTACTATCTTGCCCCTGTTCTTAAGCTGTCTTATAATAGATTGGTTCCCGGGGACACCCGCGCGGCACGTCTCCGTGGTGAAGGTCTGCTATAAGAGATAAAAGAAAGGAATAAATATATGTGTGGAATCTGCGGATTTACCGGAACTGATGTAGAGCAGAAACCAATTCTGACAAATATGATGAACCGGATGATACACCGGGGCCCGGACGGCGGAGGCCAGTATATCGGCCCGGATATCGCCATGGGACACCGACGTCTCTCCATCATTGATCTGACAGATGCCGGAACCCAGCCTATGTACAACGAAGACCGCACCCTCGTATGTACCTTTAACGGCGAAATCTACAATTACAAGGAGCTGAAGAAGGAACTGCAGGCGAGCGGTCACATCTTTACCAGCAGCTCCGACACAGAGGTTCTCCTCCACGGCTATGAACAGTGGGGCACCTCGATGCTCGACCGCCTCAGAGGCATGTTTGCTTTCGTTCTGTGGGACACTAAGAAGAAGGAAATGTTCGCCGCCAGAGATATGTTTGGCATTAAACCTCTTTATTATACAGAAATTAACGGAAACATCATCTACGCATCTGAGATCAAGAGTATACTGGAATACCCGCTCTATCAGAAGGAAGTTAATCTCAAGGCTCTGGAGCAGTATCTCTCCTTCGAATACTCCGTCCTCCCGGAAACCTTCTTCAAGGGTGTCTTCAAGCTGATGCCGGGACATTACATGATCTGGAAAAACGGCAGCAAAACGATCACCCGCTACTTTGATCCGATGCTGACTCCCTCGAAGGATCCCGTCGACCACGCGAAGCTGGTCGATCAGATCGACGAGACCATGCAGGATTCGATCCGCTATCATATGGTCAGCGACGTGGAAGTAGCCTCTCTTCTCTCGAGCGGCGTAGATTCCAGCTATGTGGCCTGTCATTTCCACGGCTCACGCACCTACACGGTTGGATTTGATTACGAGAAATACAACGAGATCCCCTATGCGCAGGAGCTCTCAAAAACGCTCGGGATCGAAAACCACAGCAAGGTGATCTCCACAGAGGAATACTGGAAAGAGCTTCCCAGAATTCAGTACTTCATGGACGAGCCCCTGGCGGACGCCTCTGCCTCCGCCCTCTATTTTGTGGACCGCGAGGCTGCGAAGGATGTCAAGGTAATCCTCTCCGGAGAGGGATCCGATGAGCTGTTCGGCGGATACACAATTTACCATGAGCCCATGTCTCTTGCCGGCTACCAGAAGCTCCCGAAGGCACTGCGCCGTGGAATTGCCGCCGTAGCGGAAAAAATCCCCGGTCACCCGAAGGGAAAGAGCTTCGTCATCCGCGGTTCCAAGGATGTCGAGGAGCGATTCATCGGAAATGCCAACGTCTACGATATGAAGCTGAGAAACAAGGTTCTGAAATACCCGAGTGCCGGTTCTGCGCCGTACACTCTCACAAAGCCTTTCTACGACAAGGTGAAAAACCTCAAGGACACCGAGAAGATGCAGTATATCGACCTTAATTTCTGGCTGATCGGCGATATCCTGCTGAAGGCGGACAAAATGAGCATGGCTCATTCCATCGAGAGCCGCGTTCCCTTCCTCGACAGAGAGGTCTTTAATCTCGCGAAGAACATCCCGCTCTCCGAGAAGGTCACCGACGACAACACAAAAGTCTGCTTCCGCGAGGCAGCTCACCGCTACCTGTCAGATGCGCAGGCGAAGAAAAAGAAGCTTGGCTTCCCGGTTCCGATCCGTGTATGGCTGCGTCAGGACAAGTACTACAATATTGTAAAGAAAGAATTTACGAGCGATATTGCTGAGAAATTCTTCCACACTGACGAACTCGTCAGGATTCTGGACGCCCATAAGGAGGGCAAAGAGGATTACGCACGCCACATCTGGGTGGTATACATGTTCCTGCTCTGGTACAAAGAGTACTTCGTTGATGGTGAATGCAGCGTCTCCATCGAGGATGAGCTGGAATATGAGCGGATCCGCAAGAACAACAGAAACGCGACGATGAATAACATCGGCGCGTAAGACTGCAGCCGGACTTCTCCAGGCAAAAATCGAAAAAGAGAGTGTCACTTGTTTAGTGGCACTCTCTTTTTCGAATTAAACCGTCCTCAAGCGGGCAGTTTTTATCTTTTTTACCTCACGACTGTTTAACTGATGATCCGCTTCGGCGCTATCTGCGGCCAGTACTGCCCGGCAGCAGCGGTATCCATGTTCGCTGCCCTTCTGAACTAAGCTCTGATCTCAGCACTTCCGGACGTCGGTCCTTGTCTCGTTCCAGATGTTCTCCAGAGCCTGGTCTCGAAAACTCCTGTCTTCCATATAGTTCGCGGCATGATCTCCTTCGCGGTTCTTTCTTCCGTGCTTTCGTCCACCGGAAGTCTTTATGCTGCAGCTTCCTCCGCAGGAGCAGCTGCTGCCGCATCCCTCACAGGAATCCGGATGCTTCAATGTATATCTGAGCGCAAAAACAACTGCAGCGACAACAAGTGCAAGTATAAGAATTGTTCCTGCCATGGTCACACCTCCTGTTCATTTCAGAGTTTAATACCTTTAACCATTATTGTCAATATCAAACTCTAAATTTACAACACTTCATATCAAACACTAAATTTTCAGCACTTCAACAGACAAATATTCCGCAGACCCTCTGTCATCCTCTTCCGGCAGGCAGATACCAGATTCTGGCACTTTCCCGCCCCGTTTCAAGCTGACAGCAGCGCTGCGGAACTTTTTTCACATATTAATCATTTAGCAATCTGCGTGTTATGCCATTGCCCGTTCTCCGGTATATTTCCTTGACGGTCTGCGGAACAGCGCCCAGATTACGAACGCTACGATCAGGATCGCTGCCACAGTCGCGGCCGTAAATACGCCGCCCGTCACCAGCAGTCCGATGTTATAGACAATCAGGGAGAAGCAGTAGCCGACAGCCATCTGGAAGCCGAAGGTGATCCAGCCCCATTTTCTTGTGCCCTGCTCACGGAACGCTGTTGCGATTGCCACAAGGCAAGGAGCATCAAAGATATTGAACAGCATGAAGGAAAGTCCGGCAAGCTTGTTTCCGTTGAACATCGAGAAGATCGCGTTCTGCACATCCACCTCGCCGTCGCTTGCCGCATGTGCCAAAAGCGCCAGTGTTGCCGGAGCCTGCTCCTTTGCCAGCTCTGCGGACACAGATGCGACAGCGGCTCTCCAGTTGCCAAAACCGAGCGGACGGAAGATCACAGCAATTCCCTCACCGATATATTTCAGGAAGGACTGCTCAACGTCCGCAGTGTAACCGGATCCGTTGAAGTTCATCAGGAACCACAGTGCCGCGCAGGCGATGAAGATAATCGTTCCGGCCTTGATCATGTATGCTTTTACTCTCTCCCACACATGGATCAGAACACCTTTGATGGACGGAACATGATATGCAGGAAGCTCCATGACGAAGGGTGCCGGATCTCCTGCAAAATAGCCGACCTTCTTCAGGCAGATACCGGAAATTACAACAATTGCGATTCCGAGGAAATACATGGAAGTCGGAATCAGGGAATTACCCGGGAAGAAAGTTGAGGACATGATCGCTACGATTTCCATCTTCGCGCCGCACGGAAGGAAGGTTGCGAGCATGATCGTCATCCGTCTGTCTTTCTCATTCTCGATGGTTCTGGAGGCCATGATTGCGGGTACGCCGCAACCGGTTCCGACAAGCATCGGAATGAAGGATTTTCCGGAAAGTCCGAATCTGCGGAAAATACGGTCCATGATAAAAGCAACACGAGCCATATATCCGGAGTCCTCCAGAATCGAAACAAACAGGAACAGAACCGCCATCTGCGGAACAAATCCGAGAACCGTTCCGACACCTCCTATGATACCGTCAACGATCAGTCCCTGGAGCCATGGCGCGCAATTTGCTGAAGTCAGAGCAGCGGTAACGCCGTTGTTGATCCAGGTTCCGAAAAGTACATCGTTGGTCCAGTCCGTCATAACGGTACCAATAGACCAGACATGCGATCCTACTGCGATATCGTATACCAGCCACATGATTCCGATGAAAATCGGAATGGCCGCCCAGCGGTTTGTTACAATGCGGTCAATTTTGTCGGAAATGGTCAGCGCGCCCTTTTGTCTTCCCTTAACAACAGACTTGGATATGACATTCTGGATATAGGTGTATCTGGCGTTGGTGATGATGGATTCCGCATCGTCATCCTCGTCCGCCTCTGTTTTTGAGACGATCTTCTCAATTTCGTCCTTCACGGAATTGCTCAGGCTGATCTTCTCGATAGCCTTCTCATCTCTCTCAAAAAGCTTTACCGCATACCACTCGAGGTTTGTATCATCAACCGTACCGCGGATCAGTGCCTTGATGGACTCCAGCGCCTCCTGTACCTTACCGGTGTAGATCTGAGGGATAACCGCTCTTTTTCCGGATCGGACAACTTCAAGACATTTTTCCGCTGCCTCCCTGCTTCCCTCGCCCTTAAGGGCACTCATTTCCACGACGTCACAGCCAAGCTCCGCCGAAAGCTTTTTCATGTTGATCTTGTCGCCGTTTTTTCTGACAAGATCCATCATATTCAGAGCGATTACAGACGGAATGCCGATCTCCAGAAGCTGTGTTGTCAGATACAGATTTCGCTCAATATTGGTAGCATCGATAATGTTCAGAATCGCATCCGGCTTTTCTTCAACCAAGTAATTCCTGGATACCACTTCCTCAAGCGAATACGGAGAGAGCGAATAAATACCCGGAAGGTCCTGAATGATAACATCCCGGTTTCCTCTCAGCTTTCCTTCCTTCTTCTCAACGGTTACTCCCGGCCAGTTACCCACATACTGCGTGCTTCCGGTCAGATCATTGAACAGCGTTGTTTTTCCGCAGTTCGGATTGCCTGCAAGCGCAATCTTGATTGCCATGTCCTTCCTCCTGTTACTCGTTTTATATTTAATGTGTTGCTCTATGTTTTACCTGCTGCATTTGTATTCGTGACCCATCACGTATACTGTGATCCGTCACCCGTGAAAGAGTCTCTTTTAACAAATGTAAGTCTGGACTAACTTTATGTCCATAAAAAAACGCATTCTCCCGGACGGCAATCATGCCATCTCAAGAATATCTGCGTCTGCCTTTCGAAGAGAAAGTTCATATCCTCTCACAGTGATCTCTACCGGATCTCCGAGGGGTGCCACCTTCCGGACGTAAATCTCGGTTCCCTTGGTAATCCCCATGTCCATGATTCTTCTCTTTGTTTTTCCCTCGCCGTGTATCTTCACCACGGTTGAAGTCTCACCGACTCCAATGTCTCTCAGTGTCTTCATCTGTTCCTCCTGATAGTATTTCTGTTCTTCCTTCCCGACTTGTCGCTCATGCCGCGGAAACCATGATCCGCGAAGCCATTTCCTTGACGAGTGCAAGCGAGGAATCCTTGATCTTGATGATCAGATTCCCGCCGTGCGAAGAAATGACCTGAATCTCAGCGCCGACCACAAACCCCAGATCCTCCAGGTGTTTCTTTGTTTCGGCGGCACCACTGACCTTTCTGACAATAACCCAGTCTCCCTCTGATGCAAATGTTAATGGAAGCATATCAGTTCCTCCTTCCGCTACTCATTTTGCTGTCATTGCTGACATCGGGCCTGCTGGTGCATATGCCACATACGGGCAGGTCCTTCACGGCTGTATCTGCGCATAAGGTAGAACAGTCTTACTGTTGTTAGATATATATCATCTCAGCAAGAACAGTCTAATTGTTTTTCATGGTAATGTCAAGGGCAAAATCCCGGAGCAGCTGCAAAAAACGTACCTCCTTACGCAGGCGCAGAAAGCCAGAATCCCCGCACAGATGAAGATCCCCGCGCAGACACAAGAAAGCCGCACCCCCTTACGCAGGCGCAGAAAGCCAGAATCCCCGCACAGATGAAGAACACTGCATCTGTGCGGGGATCTCAACAGGATCAGTTCCGGCAAAAACTATTAATCTTCGACGATTCTTCCGTCGATACCGATGGTCACAACGTTCCACGGAAGGAATTTTCCGCTGTTTTTCAATGCGTTCTCCGCCGCATACTGCAGTCCTCCGCAGCACGGGACTTCCATCCGCACGATAGTGACACTCTTGATGTCATTCCGCTCGATAATTGCCTGAAGCTTGTCTGTGTAGTCCAACGGGTCAAGCTTCGGACAGCCTACGAGAACGACATGATTTCTGATAAAATCCTCATGAAAACGCGCGTAGGCATAAGCCGTGCAGTCTGCCGCAATCAGAAGCTTTGCTCCGCTGAAAAACGGAGCGACTACGGGAACCAGCCGAAGCTGAACTGGCCATGTCGTCAGGCAGCTGACTGGTTCAGCCGCGCGGCGGCTGTCGCCTGCCTCATTTCCGAAAGCTTCGGAAGGACGTGTTTTTCCTCCTTCTTCTCCCTCGTCAGACACGTTATCCCGGTTGATCATCCGAAGCCTGCTTCCAGGACATCCGTGGAACTCTGTTTCTTCCTGTCTCATTTTCATTCTCTCCTTGACTGCTTCTCTGTCATACTCTTCTGCTTCTCTCTCAGTGATCGTGATCGCCCCCGCCGGACATTCCGGGAGACAGTCCCCGAACCCATCGCAGTAGCTGTCACTGATCAGGTGTGCTTTTCCGTTCACCATCTCAATTGCGCCTTCATGACACGCTTTCGCACAGAGACCGCAGCCGTTACATTTTTCTTCATCTATATGTACAATTTTCCGGATCATTTATTTGCCTCCGCCTCTCTTCTCTCCTTCTGCTTCTTCGCGACGGCCATCAGCTGCTCATAAGCTTCCTCGCCGACGCACTGCTTTGCGTACGCACACCACTGCACACAGCTCAGCGCATCATTATACACGACAAACCCGCAGTTCTCACACTTTACTTCTGTATCTGTGGAGAACATCTCAATCAGATGTCCGCACCTCGGACATTTTTTCTCCGTGATTGTCGGAGTCTTATCTCTTCCCTGACATCCCATCATTACTGCCATCGCAATTACCTCCGTTCTCAACACCGGCAGACGGGCATTCCGCGCCCTCTATGCTCACTGCCCTCTGCCTGAATGCGGAAACAATATATCATATATTTATGTTTTCTTCCGTATCATTTGTTACGAACAAGCACACTTAACGGATCGTGGGCGCCCGATGCAGGGCACACGTACCCCCGGTACATGCGTGTGCCCTGCACGGTATTACAGGGTCAAAACGCGGCTGCTGGTCGGCATGACCCCCGGTATATGCGTGTGACCTTCAACACGCATTGATCTTGTTTGGCTTTTAATTTTATGCAATTCGAAAATCACATTTATCGCAAACTAATGTTTAATTATTCTAACATGAATTAAAAAGTGTCTTGAAATAATACAGGAATAATGATAATCTGTTTCGTATAAGCATTTAAGTATTTAACGCTTATGGATAACAAGTTCAATTGATTTATATCAGATACGTTCTCATGATATTTACTTTTCGCGGACGCTTTGCGATCACCAATATACAATCATGACACGTTCTCCTATCATGGATTTACAGGAAAGCAGGTAAATAATTATGACCATACAGAAATCAGCGGAAGATTATCTTGAAGCAATGCTAATGATGAAGGAACAGCACGGATATATCCGTTCCATTGACATCGCCGATCATCTCGGCGTAACCAAGCCCAGCGTCAGCTACGCGACCAAGCGTCTGCGTGAAAACGGATTTATCACCATGGATCATTCCGGCTTCATTACTCTGACCGACAGCGGCATGGAGATTGCGGACCGCATTTACAGCCGCCACAAGATGCTCACCGACTTTTTTACCGCCATCGGCGTTTCTCCCGAAATTGCAAGGACTGACGCCTGCAAGGTCGAACATGACATCAGCGAGGAAACCTTCAAGGCAATGTCCAGGTACAATGAAATCCTGAAAGAGACGCAGAACAAGGCAGCAGCTGAATCCTGAGACAAGAACGTTCTCCTTTCCGCTTGACCATAACTGTTCAAATGCTATAATATATGTTAATTGCAGTTAACTGCATGGAAGCATGGAAAGGAGAACAAAATGTATAAGACTACAGCATCCATTGAAGGCATGAGCTGCGGTATGTGTGAAGCTCATATCTGCGATGTCATACGCAAGACTTTTCCCCGCGCAAAGAAGGTTTCCGCCTCTCATATCAAGAACACTGCCACCTTCCTGACAGATGATGAAATTGACAGCAGTCTGCTGAAGGAATGTATCGAGGAAACCGGTTATCACTATAAAGGATGCCGGACGGAACCTTTCGAGAAAAAGGGGCTCTTCCACTTCGGAAAATCCAAGGACTGAATCTGGTCCAAAAAATCCGATAATTTATTTAAAAAATGTTTGACATTTCTAACTTGTTGTGATATTGTATTAACCGCAGTTAGTAATCACTAACTGCGCTGCATACAAAATCCTTTCAAAATTGTGATGTCCGGAACGCCACGGACATCGCGGCCGCTTTGGCGCTGCCGTGCATTATCCTAAGCGGGGAATGCAGATCCCTCCGCACCGGCTCCCGGACCTCTCCGGGCAGGGAGCCGGAGAAAATCTGCATTCCAGAAAAAATGCGCGGCAGTCCAATCCGCCGGCCTTACGAAGGACTGCGGACACGCAGTGTGCAGCAACAGACATTTGGGAATGTATACCCATCATAACTAAATGGGACGTGCCCATCACACGCCCCGCCTCCTCAAATGAGAGGTGGCCTCATCACCCACCTCTAATATCTATCCGAAGCACTGCCTCCCATCAAGGCAGTGCTTTATTTGGGTTCTGCGCCTCTCTCGTCCGCCGCTTCCTCTCTTCTCTCTGACGCCGGTTCCGCGCTTTCATTCCGGCCAGCCTCATGGCCGTTTTTTTCTGCCTGTGCCCGCTCCCTGTCACGTTTCTTGCTCTTCCGGTTTTCCAGTACCACCAGAATATAATTGTTGTATACATAATCCGAAATTGCCGCGAACGGAATTGCCAGAAGTATTCCGGGTACGCCGAACATTCTTCCTCCGACAATAATGCAGACGAGAATCCACACCGATGAGACACCCAGCGTGTTGCCAAAAAGCTTTGGCTTGATGACATAACCGTCAATTGTCTGCAGAATAATTGTAAAAATGATAAACCACAGAGCGTGCCATGGATTGTTCAGCACAAGGATAAACGCGCCGACAACCCCGCCGACGATCGGTCCGAAGGTCGGCGCCAGATTTGTCACTCCCACCACCACGGAAATCAAAAGATTATAGGGCAGACCCGCAATCAGGAAAAACACAAAGTTTGAAACTCCGATGATCAGCGCGTCCAGAAGTTCTCCAACGATATAACGGATCATGATTGTATTGCAGTGATTCCAGAATTTACAGGAGCTCTGGAACATCCGTTCTGAGAGAATCGCGTGCATCAGCTTTCCGAACCCCGCCTGAAGCCTGCTCTTGTCCGCAAGAAAATAGATCGACATGATCACGGCAATCACCCAGGTCATGATGTTTCTGCCGATCGAAAACGACGTATTGATGATGCTGTCTACATTAGATGGGATTTTCCCCACTATGGTATCCAAAAGCGCCTGACCGCCGTTGAGAATCTTGGAAAAATCAAACCTTGATCCGGCTGCCTTCTCCTGCAGATTCGCGAGGAGCGTTCGAATCTCATCCGCATATACATTGACATTATTGAAGAAAGTAATTATGCTGTTTACAATCTGCGGGATCAATGCCACCATCAGGAACACAAATCCGGCCAGAATAATCAGGATCGTACAGACAACGGCCAGATTTCTCCGGGCTGTCTCCCTGCGCATCCGCCGGAACACGTAGTGTTCGAATACCTTGGTCAGCGGATCCATGACATACGCGATAATCAGCGCGATAATTACCGGATTGATAAAACCGAAGAAGGCAGCGATGCCTCTGCCAACCACATCAAGATGCGAAAAAAACAAATATACAAAAACGCCGATGCTGATTGCCAGCGCATTGGATGCCCAACGGTTTTTCAGGATGTTTTTGTTGAACTTCATAGGTCACTCCCGGAGTTGTAAGATACAGATTTATGCGCTGCGGTTGCCTCCGCTCGGTTCACACGGCCGGCTTCCCGCATGTTCCATAGTAATATAGTTCCTGTTTTAATGCAAGAAGGATGCTTGTCCGCAAACACCATAAGACACCGTACGCATACGCCAACGGGCACTGCCCCTTTCATTAAACCTCCGGTCGATCGAAGGATTATTTCCATACAGAAAGGACGCTTATATGCAGCACAATTTTTTTGCCACGATCTCAAGAATGAAATATATTGAAAGATGGGCGCTCATGCGCAATTCCAGACCGGAAAACCTCAGCGAGCATTCCCTTGACGTCGCCATGATCTCTCACGCGCTCTGCGTCATAGGAAATGTAAGATACGGGAGACATCTGAACGCAGAAAAGGCCGCACTCTGCGGCCTGTACCACGATGCGTCGGAAATTATAACCGGTGATATGCCTACGCCTGTGAAATACGCGAATCAGAAGCTGAAAACAGCCTATAAGGAAGTGGAGGCGGACTCCGAAAACCGTCTGCTCGATGAACTTCCGGATGATCTCCGTCCCGCCTTTGAAGAGATTTTCCATGCAGAGAGCACGGAAGAAGAGCACTATATGCGCCGTCTGGTCAAGGCCGCCGATAAAATCTCCGCGCTCATCAAATGTATCGAGGAGGAGAATTCCGGCAACCGGGAATTCCGGACAGCGAAATCAACCACTGAAGAATCCATCCGTCATCTCGCCGCTGAAATGCCGGAGGTAACCGACTTCGTGAACGAATTTCTTCCTTCATATGGAAGGACTCTCGATGAACTGCTCACAGAATCAGTCCGACCAAAAACACAACCGCACAACAGCTGATCGCCACTGCGAAAAGATCTTCTGTGATCCACGCCACAATCAGCCCGACAATCAATGCCGCCGCGCCTGCCGCAACGTGATTGGTGGCCGTGAGAATGGCCGGAAAGGTCATCACCGCCAGAGTCACATACGGGACATAATAAAGAAAGGACCGGAACCACCTGCTGCGGATCGGTTTCCGGATGAACAGAAACGGCAGAAGCCGGATGGCATAAATGGTCAGTGCCATGATCAGCAGAGAAAGATATATGTTTTCTGACATCTCAGTTCACCTCTCCCTTCTCTGCAGATTCCTCTACCTCTTCTCGCGGACGCAATGCCGCCGCGATTCCCGCAATAACAATGGTCAGAATAATGACCCGGAAGCCGGAGGAGATATCGTCAAGTCCCGGAATCACGGAAAACAGCCAGCTTGCAAGCATCGATACAGCTACCAGACCGCCGATAAAATGATTTTTCTTCGCCGGCGGAATAATGATCGCAAGGAACATCCCGTACATGGCGACACCGAGCGCATTGGAAGCCCAGGCCGGCAGGATATTCCCCATCAGCACGCCGAGAACCGTCCCCGCACACCAGCCCGTAACCGAAACGGCAGTAATCCCGTAGGTATACCGCGGATCGAGGAAGCCGTCCACAGAGACGGACAGTCCAAAGATCTCATCCGTCATACAGTAGGCCAGGAGAAACCTGTGCAGGGGGCTGCTCTTCGGATCAAGCTTCTGTGTGAGCGAGCAGCTCATGAGAAAATACCGGAGATTGACAATGACTGACGTCGTGATCATCTCAAAGATGCCCGCGCCCGCGGCGATCAGATTAATCGCCGCGAACTGTCCTGCAGACGCCACCATCGTCAGCGACATCACAAAAGACTGCACACTGTTCATTCCGGCGTTTCTAGCCGAGATTCCCAGTGCGAACGAAACGGCAAAATAACCCATACAGATCGGAATTCCGTTGCGCAGCCCGTACGCGAACCATCCCGTTGCAGAATGGGGCACCTTTTTCTTTTTCCCCACAGTATCCATCATATCCCCCTGCACACTTCCTTTACTGCCTTATCACAGAGCAGCAAAAACCTCTTCATCTCTACCAAATCTACCGGAATGCCACCGCATCCGCCCTCGAACCGACAAGCTAAAGAATTCCTCAACCCAAAATACGTGTAGTTTTCAGAGCATTACCGCATCCTCGCACCGACGGTCCAAAGAGTTCTTCATCCGAAGGCCTCAGTACGCAATGACCTCGCATCCGTCCTCTGTCACAAGCACCTGTACCTCCCACTGCGCGGACGGAAGACCGTCCTCGGTATAGATCGTCCAGCCGTTTTCCTCATCCTGGAAAATATCATCGCGGCCCATATTCACCATTGGCTCAATTGTGAAGCACATACCCGGTACCATCAGCATCTCCGTCCCCGGAACACTGACGTAGCTCACCCATGGATCCTCATGGAATTCAATTCCGCACCCGTGGCCTCCGATTTCACGCACAACGCTGTAGCCATTCTCCACCGCATGCTGATGAACCGCATTTCCCATGTCCCCAAGACACGTCCACGGCTTCACGTTCTTAATGCCGATCTCGACACATTCCTTCGTGACATCCACAAGCTTTTTCTTCTCCGATGATACGTTCCCCATGCAGAACATGCGGGAGGAATCCGAAAAATAGCCATGATAAATGGTGGAAACATCTACGTTGATGATGTCTCCGTCCTTCAGGATAACATCCGGAGAGGGAATGCCGTGACACACCTCCTCATTAATCGAGGTACACACGCTCTTCGGGAACCCCTCATAATTCAACGGTGCGGGGATTCCGCCCATCTTTGTAGTCGTATCATACACGATCCGGTCAATCTCCTCGGTACTCATACCGATCTTTATTCTGGACGCAACCTCGTCGAGCACTGCGATGTTGATTTTCGCGCTGGCCTTGATTCCCTCGACCTGCTCCGGTGTCTTGATCAGCTTTCTTTCGGGAACGATAAATCCCTTTACTTCAAATTCACGGATTTTTTCATCAAAATCCATATGGCAATGTTTATACTTCTTTCCGCTTCCGCACCAGCATGGCGCGTTGCGGTCTAATTTCTTATCTTTGAACTGCATATCTGCACACTCTCTTTCTGTAATCGGAACGGGAAAACCGAAAGCGGCTGCCGCAGAATGGATCTGCAGCAGCCGCATGGGTTCATCATCATTCTGCTGTATCAATCAGCTCCTTCAGATGCTCTCTGTCCATCTTCGTGCACATGGCAACAAGCTGATCCAGCGGTACATTGTGAAGCTGCTGCTTCTGACCGCGAACCGTAATGGATACGGTATCCGAAGATGCCTCCTGGTCGCCGACAACAACGATATACGGATCCTTGAAGGTCTTGTAGGTCTTGATCTTCTCGTTCATGTTCTTGTCCGCGTAATCAACCTCTACACGGATACCCGCGTTCTTGAGGGCGTTTACAACCTTCTTCGCGTAGTCGTTATGCTCCGGACGGATCGGAACAACAGCCACCTGATACGGGCTCAGCCAGAACGGGAAAGCTCCCTTGTAGTTTTCGATCAGAATACCGATGAAACGCTCCATCGATCCGAAGATCGCGCGGTGAATCATTACCGGCTGCTTTACGGAGCCGTCCTGTGCCGCGTACTTCATATCAAAATTCAGCGGAAGCTGGAAGTCCAGCTGGATGGTGCCCATCTGCCATTCTCTTCCGAGAGCATCTTTCATCTTAAGATCGATCTTCGGTCCGTAGAATGCTCCGTCGCCCTCGTTCACCTCATAGTTGCCCGGTCCGTATACATCGTCCAGAATATCCTTCAGATCCTTCTCGGCTTTGTCCCATACCTTGATGTCACCCATATAATCATCCGGTCTGGTGGAAAGTTCAGCCTTGTAGGTCAATCCGAAGGTTCCGTAGATCTGTGTCGCGATGCTCATGATATCCTTGATTTCAGAAGCGATCTGCTCCTCAGCCACAAGGATATGCGCGTCATCCTGACGGAACATCTGAACACGGAAAAGACCGTTCAGTTCTCCGGATTTTTCTTTTCTGTGGATGACATCTACCTGATTGATGCGGAACGGAAGATCTCTGTAAGAGCGCAGATGCTTCTTGTACACCAGAATCGCGTTCGGGCAGTTCATCGGCTTGCACGCATAGTAATCGCTCTCATCCTCCTTGACACCCGGGATGATGAACATATTCTCTTTATAGTGGCCCCAGTGACCGGAAGTCTGCCAGAGTCTGGAGTTGCTGAGAACCGGTCCGGAAATCTCCTGATATCCGTGATCCTCATGAATTCCTCTCCAGAAATTCAGAAGAGCGTTGAACATCTTCCAGCCGCGGGGAAGCCAGTAAGGCATTCCGGGAGCGCTCTCGTCGAACATAAACAGTTCAAGCTGCGGTCCGAGCTTCTTGTGATCGCGCTCCGCGGCCTCGCGCAGGAGCTTTTTATACTCCTTGAGCTGCTGTTTGTCCGGAAATGCGGTGACATATATTCTCTGAAGCTGATCCCTGTTCTCATCACCTCTCCAATACGCGCCGGAAATGGAGCGAACCTCGAAAGCGACATTCATCAGCTCCTGGGAGTTCTCTACGTGAGGTCCTCTGCACAGGTCAACGTAATCATCGCCGGTATAGTACAGGGTGATGGTTTCGTCTTCCGGAAGCTCCTCGATCAGTTCTGTCTTGAACTTCTGATCCTTGAAAATTTCAAGCGCCTCCGCTTTGGATACAACCTTCCGTGTCCACGGTTCTCTTCTCCGTATCACCTCATGCATCTTGTCTTCGATGGTCTTGTAATCATCGTTGTTCAGCGTCCTCGGAAGTACGAAATCGTAATACAGTCCGTTCTCAATCTGCGGACCGATTGCATACTGTACATTCTCTTTACCGAAGAGTTCAATGACAGCCTTCGCAAGGATATGCGCGAGTGAATGACGATAAACCGCTAAAAATTCTTCTTTTTCCATAGTACGTCTCTCCTTTGCTAAGATCGCTACCAGCGATCTGCCTTATATAACTGTCACGCGCCGCTGCATTGCGCCGCTTTGCCTGACGAGTTCGATTATATACCCTCAGACCCTTATTGTCACCCGAAAATCAAACTTCGGCCGGTGTTTCCCGGAATATTGCGACTATCCTGCCGCTCAAACTGTGCGAAAATATACTTACATCAAGATGTTATAAGTCTTTGCACACGTTACTTACTCCTAGCTTACGCCTCTTGCCTCGCGGGACCGATTTGCGGCTGCTCCGCAGTCTTCCGCTGTCTTCCGTTGTGTCTGCCGTGCTGCCTCTCATCCGAGAATCTGTCTCACCATCAAAGAAATCTGCAAACGCAGACTACTCGCCGGGTGCTACCTCTCATCCGAGAATCTGTCTCACCATCTCCGGCGTGAAGGTGACACCCGCAAGGTTCCCCGTTTCAATCTGATAAAGGGCGTTCGCCGCCAGATGTTCCGCCGCCTGCTCCAGATCACGGCAGCCGGGCATCCGGGCAAATTTCTCAATCACGACATCGACCGCGTCATCCGGAATGATGCACTCTTCTGCCTTCATCCCCATCCGTTTCAGGATCTTCGGAAGAGAAAATCTCGAGAAGATAACCTTCTTTTCTTCCGGCGTATAATCCGGAATATCGATAACCGCGAATCGGCTCATCAGAGGAGCGCTGATCCGAGACTTGTCGTTTGCCGTCGCGATCGGATAGACGCCTCCCGTTGGAATCATGCACTCGATGTAGTTGTCGGTATATCCCAAATTATCCAGAAGTGTCAGCAGAGCGTCCGCAGGATTTGCGCCGGAATCCCCCTGATCTGCCTTATCCAGCTCATTGATGATGAAGACAACATTGTCGGAGCCTGCTCTCGAGAACGCCTCCATGATCAGCCCAGGTTTCGCGTTCGCGTAAACTCTCGGACTTCCGGTCAGTGCCTCCGGATCCGTTATCGCACTCATATCCAGTGATGCCCATGGAAGTTTCAGGATCCTCGCGACCGCATAGGCGATCTGCGATTTTCCCACACCGGCAGGACCGGCCAGAAGGAGTCCATAGGCAGGAAGAGTGTGTGTGCGGTTGATCTGGATGATCGTCTCAATGATTCTCTGTTTCACCTTTTCCAGTCCGTACAGCTCCTCGTCGAGAATTTCACGGGCCCGCTTCGGATCGATCGACTCAAACCATGCGCCCTTCCACTGAATATTCAGCATCATGGAAAGCGCACGCTGCGCATGCCGTCTCTCGTCCTGGCTGATGGTATTGGTCCGGATCAGAGACAGATTCCGCTGTGCCCATCTCCGGATATTCGACGGAAGGACAGCTCCCGCACACGCCAGAAAATCCGTCATGCTTGAAATGTCCGTCAGCTTTACCTGCTCTTCCTGTTCCTCCGCTTCCTCCTCCAGGTCAGATTCCTCCTGAAATCTCCCCGCCAGAATCCGTCCGATCGTCATCTGCAGAAATCCGTCCGTGCCCGCGGCAACCTTTCCCGAATAATTGACCGCATGAACCTTGTAAATTCCGAAACCATCCGCCATCTGACAGCCGGACAGCCTTACCGGAACCTGATTTTCTCCCAGCCATCTGATCAGCCGTTCAAACCTGCGGTCCACCCTGAGGATATCGGTATACTCCGGACCGGCCCCGGTCTTATACTCAAACCCTGTCCTTCTCGAAGGATTCATGAAATTACCTGTAACATGGTGCTTCAGTTTTTCCCCAGACGGCTGTCTCAGTATGAGAAACGGATGCTCCGGATTCGCTGTGTCCGCCTCAGAATCAAATGTCGTATAGGTACATACGGGGCCATCAGGACTTTTTGCCTTCTTCGCCTCACGAAGAGATTTCAGGTCAAATACCTGGCTGCCTCTTGACTGGATTTCCGTCATTTCAATTCCTCCGATAGATAAAAATATAAGAACGTTGTCTTCAGCTGATAAGTTATGGTGCCCTCCGGAGTTCAGCTGCCACAATACAGATCCCAGAGTATACCTGTCACAGCGAATTTGCCACAATAGGCCTGCCGGATTGCAGTTGTTTCTTAACGTACTCTTTGAGTCTAACAAAATCGGCTTCGCAAATCAATATTTGCATATGCGACGCGCGTGACGATCCTGTCTGCGTTTTCGAAGAGCTTATACACTAACGGCCATACGATACATCGTACCACAAACTGTATAAGCTACGGATTGCTCCGTGCTTCGCACTCCCGCAATCCTACAGGTGACCGACTTCGTCGGTCTGTCGCGGCGTTCGCCCCACCGCTTCACACTTTGTGTGAGC